>NZ_NHPG01000116.1:0-31629 GCF_002252965.1 Halorubrum sp. Ea1 | reverse complement strand
GCGGGCTACGGCTTCGACGAGCACGCCGGGGTCCAGTACGGCTACGTCGTGCGGGCCGGCGAGTTCCTGCTCGCCGCCGGGTTCTCCGGCGACGCGTGGGAGGAGCGCGCCGGGTGGCAGGGGCGGCTGGCCGACGGATGGGGGGCGGTCTGATGAACGCGAACGGAGTCGGCCTCACGGCGGCGGTGTTCTCAGTGGCCGGCGTCGGCGTCGGTCTCGTCGCCGCGGTCGGGACGGGCTGGGCGGAGGCCGCGCTCGCGACGGCCGCGACCGGCGAGACCGCGCGGTTCGGACCGGTGTTCGTCGCGCAGTCGTACCTCGCCGTCACCGCCGCCGCCCTGGTCGGCGCGCCGCTCCTCGCGGGCGTCCTCGGCGTGCTGTTCGGGTCGCGGGCGTACGACGTCCAGGGGGCGGCCGCGACGTCGGGGGTCGGCGGCGGGGTCGGCGCGCTGATATACGGGCTCCTCGTCGTCGTCCTCGTCGTCGCCTCGCAGGGCGAGGCCGCCACGCAGGCGCACGGGATCGCCGACGCGCTCGGACCGGTGCTCACGACCGCGGTCGTCGCCGCCGTCGTCGGCGCGGCGTCCGGCGCGCTCGGGTCGGTGACGGGGTGACCGATGCGGGACCGAGACCCACCGCACCCTCGGGCGGCGGCGAGGAGGGAGCCGTGAGGCGATCGCTCTCTCGGCGGCGGTTGCTCGCCGCTTCCGTCCCCGGCCTGCTCGCCGGCTGTCTCGTGGAGTCGGGGGACGGCGGGGACGGGGTCGCGGAGCCGGACGCCGGCGCGGACGGGGGTGAGTCCGAGAGCGACGCCGAGACGGGAACGGACGAGGGGACCGACAGTGACGGCTCGACCGCCGACCGGTCCGAACCCGACCGAGAGGGCACCGACCAGGTCGACGACGATTCAGTCCCCGACGCCGTCGGTCCGGACGGCTCGGGGCTGGTCGTCGCGAACGCCGAGGTGCTCGACGTGGCCGACGAGGGGTACGAGACGACCGTCGACGCTCGGCTCACCGTCGAGAACCGGGGGCGGTTCACGTACGGTACGGTCGAGTTCCGCGCCGATGCGTACGCGACGCGCCCGAATTCGGCCGAGCGCGACTCGGCCGGCTTCGCGTACGACACGGAGCGGTTCCCGTCCGGAAACCGGTTCGGCGACGGGGTCCGCCGATTCGACGTCTCGATCACGTTCCGGAGTCGGGAGACGAACGTCCCGGCCGACGTGGACTGGTACGAGGTCGACGCCGCGGTGCGGCGCGCGGAGCCGGTCTGAGCCGAGCCGCCCCGGCCCCCCGTGCCGCGCCGTCGTCCCCGCGTGCTACGCCGCCGGCCGCGCCGCCGAGAGTCTCGCCGTGATCGCTACCTCTTTGTCCGCGCTCGCGAGCCGTGAGTGCATGGAGGGACGGGCCGCGGCGCTCGGCGCCGGCACCGTGTTGAACGCGCTCGCGACGGGCACCGGTGCAGCCTTCGGCATCGACGTCGAGACCCGGGCCAGCGTCGCGCTCGACCCGGCGGCCGAGGGCGTCGACGGGACCATCGCCGAGGACCCCGACGCGGACTCCGCCCTGATCGAGCGCTGCGTCGCGCTCGCGACCGAGCGGTGGGGCGACGGCGAGGGCGGCACCGTTCGGACCGACAGCGACGTGCCCCTCGCGGCCGGACTGAAAAGCTCCAGCGCGGCCGCGAACGCTACTGTGCTCGCGACCTGCGACGCGCTGGGCCTGCGCGTGGGGGACGGCGGCGACGGCGCCGGCGGCGACGCGGACCCGGACGCCGACGTCACCCGGCTGGAGGCCTGCCGGCTGGGCGTGCGCGCGGCCCGCGAGGCCGGCGTGACGGTCACCGGCGCGTTCGACGACGCGACCGCCTCGATGCTCGGCGGCGTGACCGTCACCGACAACGCTGGCGACGAGCTCCGGTCGCGCGAGGCCGTCGACTGGGACGTGCTCGTGTGGACCCCGCCCGAGCGCGCCTACAGCGCGGACGCGGACGTGGCCCGCTGCGAGGCGGTGGCGCCGATGGCGGACCTCGTGGCCGACCTCGCGCTAGACGGCCGGTACGCCGAGGCGATGACCGTCAACGGCCTCGCCTTTTCGGCCGCGCTCGGGTTCGACGCCGATCCCGCGGTCGAGGCGATGCCGCGCGCGACCGGGGTGTCGCTGTCGGGCACCGGACCGAGCGTCGTCGCCGTCGCGGACCCGACCGACCCGGCGACCGACCTCGACGCGCTCGCCGACGCGTGGGGCGAGCGCCCCGGAACGCTGCGGCGGACGACCACGAGGAACGACGGCGCGGCCGTCGAGTGACAATCCCATCTACCAATGAGTGACACACCGAACGCTGACGACCGGAGTCTCGACGAACTGCGACACGAGATCGAGGACATCGACCGAGAGATCGTCGAACTGATCGCCCGCCGGACGTACGTCGCGGACACCGTGGCGGCCGTGAAGGAGGAGCGCGACCTCCCGACGACCGACGAGGGCCAAGAGGAGCGCGTCATGGAGCGCGCAGGCGAGAACGCCGAGCGGTTCGACGTCGACGCCAACCTCGTGAAAGCGATCTTCCGGCTGCTGATCGAGCTGAACAAAGTTGAGCAGCGCGAGTCTCGGTAGCTACAAACAGGTTTCTTAGGCCGTTTGTTGCCGGTTTGGCTGCCGAATCACCTTCCGATAGCTGCTCTTTCGATTCAGACTCGATGAAAAACACCATGTCCGCGGTGGCTCCGAAGGATGTGGTAGTGACAAGAGGGCAAGCGTTTTGCCTCTGTGCTCACAATGTACACATATGAGTTCCGAGTCCGAAAAGAAGCGCGTCCAGTTCCGTGCACCGAGGGGACTAGTAAACCGGGCCGACGCGCTCGCTGCGGTGTTCGAGACGGATCGGACGGACATCCTCATCTCCGCGCTTCGGGACTACCTGCGGGACGCCGCGCACTCCGACGAGGTGAAACAGGAGATCGCGGAGGCCTTCTACGACGACGATATCACGTTCGAGGAACTGAAAGACCTCGTCGGGCACGAGGAGGCCGCCAACTTCCACCTGTTGAAAGAGCAACTGACCGACGAATTCGTGGACGAGGTCGCGGAGGAGCTGGCCGACTCGTAGATGGTTCTGATAGTCGCCGACACGTCGGCTCTCGTAAGCCTCGGGACGGTGGCGGGGGGCTCACCGAATCCACTCGACCTCCTCTTCGATTCGCACACCGTGGTCGTCCCAGAGCAGGTCATCGACGAACTCACCGAGACTGCGTCCTACGACGACGCATCCGGTGAGGCGGCACAGGCGGTTCTCGACCGTCGCTCTGCGTTCGAGACTCGTTCCGTCGAACTAGACGAGACGTTCCCCCTGGACGATGGCGAGAACGCGGCGGTTACGCTGGCGAACGATATCGACGCCGTACAACTGATCTGCGACGAATTCAATCGGCTTGCGCTCGTCCACGCCTCGCTGGCCGAGACCCGCCTCGTCACGACGCCCATCCTCCTCACCGCGCTGGTTCGTAACGAAGCGATCTCGCCGGACGCTGCCGACGAGTTCTTGGCCGAGATGAGTGACGCTCGCAGTTGGTCGTCGAACTCCTACGTCGAGCGGGCGCGGTCTACGCTTCGACAGCAACGCAATAACGAGCAACCTGATCCGAAGTGATCGACTCGTTAGACACGCGCTAGCCGATCGGAACGACTCTCCGTAGAGCAAGGGCATCTCACATAAATACGCCACCGATACACGCTCTTTGCGTCCTGAATTTTGTCGTATTGGACGTGTCGCTGGACACTATTTCAGAGATTCCATCATGGATTTCAGCTACCTGAACAAAACCGAGCAGCGGGAGCTTCGGTAGCTACACTTCTGATTAGAACGGATAGCGTTCGAAAACGGCCGGCTTCGGCCCGCTATTTGTCGTCGTCTTTCGGCGGTCGGCTCGATAACCGATCGAACCGGTCTTGCGCGGCCTCGGAACGGGACGACGTGCGGTCCGGGTCGTAGGTCGCGGTCGCGATCGATCCGTCCTCGACCTCCACGTCTAGGATCGCGTCCGCGTGTCGCCCGTCGTCCGGTAATCGGTCGACGCCGAGGACGACGTTACCGACCTCGTCGCCGTCGCGCTCGAAGAAGAGCGTCGCGAACCCGTCTTCGACCGCGTCAACGACCGCCGTGTACGTTCCGTCCGCGAGATCGATCTCGGTCATTCGTACGACTCCGCTAGCACGCGGTCCCCGGTAGCGTTTTCGACGATCACGGTGTCGCCGCCGTTGTTCCAGACCGGCGATCCGGCGCCCCAGTAGAGGTCGGTTTCGGTGTCGGTCCCGCTCCCCGTCCTGAGCGTCAGCGTCTCTCCGGGGGCGAGCGTCACCCCGTCCGGCATCTCGTACCGCTTCCCGGCCTCGTCTTCGACGGTCCACCCCGACAGGTCGAGCGTCTCGTCGCCCGCGTTCTCGAAGACGACGTACTCGTCGTTGAGGTTCTCGCGGTCGTCGCCCGCGGCGTCGGCGTTGATCGCCGCGACCGCGAGCGTGCGGTTCGAATCGGCGGCCGTCTCGTCGTCGCTCCCGCCGGAGCCGTCCGCGTCGTCACCGCCGTCGGTGACGGCGACCGCCCCGCCGCCGCCTATTCGGGCCCGTTCCACCACGTCACCGCCCGCTCCGGGACCGACCGGGTCGCCGTCGCGGAGCGACAGCGGTTCGGTCGGCGCGTCCCGCTGCGTCCGCACCGAGACGTTCGCGCCGTCGCTGACGAAGACGACGTCGCCGTGCGTCGCGGTCCAGTAGGTCGGTACCGAGCGGTCGGCGAAGCGCCGGAGGACCTCCTCGTGCGGATGCCCGTACTGCGAGTCGTAGGCGCTCGACACGACCGCGACCCGCGGGTCGACGGCGTCGACGAACGCCTCGCTCGAGGAGCTGCTCGACCCGTGGTGGCCCGCCTTCAACACCGTCGACCGGAGCTCATCGCCGTACGTCTCGACGAGGTACGCCTCCTGGTCGTCCTCGGCGTCGCCGGACAGCACGAAGCTCGTCTCGCCGTGCGCGATCTTGAGCACGACGCTGTTCTCGTTGCGGGCCTCGTTCTCGAGGTACGGCTCCGGGGGACCGAGCACGTCGACGTCGACCTCGCCGAAGGCGATCGAGTCGCCCTCGCGGGTCTCGTACAGCGTCACGTCGTGCGCCTCGATCGCGTCGAGGTACTCGCCGTACGTTCGTGTGCTTGCCGCGATCCCCGGATCGTAGACCGCGCCGATCCCGTCGGCCTCCGTCTCGTAGTAGTCGATGATCGCGGCGTTCCCGCCGATGTGGTCCGCGTCGTTGTGCGTGGTCACGAGGTGATCGATCCGCGTGATATCGTGCCGCCGGAGGTACTCCAGCACGTGTTCCCCGTCGTCGTTGTAGTGGCCCGTGTCGACGAGCATCGTCTCGCCGTCCGGTCCGACGACGAGCGTGCTCACGGACTGGCCGACGTTGACGAAGTGGACCTCCAAGGAGCCGTTGGCCGCGGCGACGTCCGCCCCGCCGTCGGTCGCCGCCCCGGTATCGGGCGTCGACCCGGTGTCGGGCGCCGGGTCACCGAGCGACGCGCCCGCGCACCCCGCGAGAGCGACGAGGCAGACGACGAGAAGCACGCGGGACAGCCCCCGAGAAGATGTCATTGTTCCTCATGAGAGACGTTTACCTGTAAAGTTGATCTAACGTGAAATATATCCGTTACTTGGAGCCGCGGTGGTGAGAGAGCCGTTCCGTTCCGTCGTTTCGCGCGTTCCGTTGTACCCTCTCGTGCGTTCCGTTGTACCCTCTCGCGCGTTCCGTTGTACCCTCTCGCGCGTTCCGTTCCGCCGTCCCGTTCAAACGGAACCTCCCCGCCGGGATTTTTGACGGCGCGCCCCCGAGTCGAGACCGACATGTCACGAGAAGTGATCTCACACACCGACGGCCACGTGTATGAGTTCGCGCCGGAGATGGAGCCGGTCTACGAGGCGGCCGACGGGGAGTCGCTCACGATCGAGACCATCGACAGCCTGAACGGCGAGATCCAGAGCGACGACGACCTGCTGGACGCGATCCCCGAGGAGGTGAACGCGGCGACCGGTCCGATCGCCGTCGAGGGGGCGAGCCCCGGCGACGTGCTCGCGGTCAAGATCGAGGACGTGCGCGTCGCAGAGGACCGCGGGCGGGTCCTCACGGCGCCCGGGTTCGGCCTCCTGCAGGACGACCCGGGGATAGAGCATCCGGCGACGCGGATCACCGAAGTGGACGGCGAGGGCGACGGGAGCGACGGCGCTGGCGACGGGAGCGACGGGGCCGCCGGCGGAGACCGGATCGAGTTCGAGGGGATCGACGTCCCGATCGATCCGGTGATCGGCACGATCGGGGTCGCCACGGCCGACGAGGCGATCTCGACGCTGACGCCGGACGACCACGGCGGGAACCTCGACACGACCGACATGACGGCCGGGACGACAGCGTACTTCCCGGTCTTCCAGGCGGGCGCGATGCTCGCGATGGGCGACTCCAAGGCCGCGATGGCCGACGGCGAGATGTGCGGGACCGGCGCCGAGATCGCCACCGAGATCGACGTGACGCTGTCCGTGATCGAGGAGCCGGAGGTCCCGCTCGACCGCCCGCTCGTCGACACCGGCGACGCGGTCAAGACCGTCGCGAGCGCCGAGACGATGGCGGAGGCGGTGGAGATCGCGAACCGCGATATCCTTCGGCTGCTGGCGCGCGACCACGGCCTCTCCAGGACCGAGGCGTACCTGTTCTCCAGCCTCGTCGGCGGCCTGGAGATCAGTCAGGTGGTCGACCCGCAGGTGACGGCGCGGAACGCGGTGCCGAGCGAGTACCTCTCGGTCCCGTTCTGAGCGTCGCCGTCGCGGCCGACCCCACTCCGCCTCGCCGTCTCCGTCGCCGAACCGCCCAGCCGCCTGAACCCGACGAGCCAGGCGCGCGGGAGGCCGCCGCCGCGGGCCGCGAGGAGGGCGGCGACCGCGGCGAGTCCGGCGGCGAGGCGCGGCAGTCCGACGACGGTGACCGGCGAGTCGAAGGCCGCGAGCGCCCCGGCCGCCGCCGGCTCACTCGTCGGCGGTCGGGCCGCGGTCGGCGAACCGCCGCGCCGCGTCGGTCAGGCCGCCGGCGTCCGATCGATCGGTGGTCTCCGCCGGGGTCTCGTCCGCGTCCGCGGCACCGTCGGGCGCGTCGCCGTCGCCGACGTCGGACCCGTCGCTGGTTGGGGCGCCGCCGTCGCCGCTGACGAGCGCCGCGTCGCCCTCGTCGCCCGGCGTCCGGTCTCGGCTCGGATCGACCGCCGAGGGGTCCGCGTCCGGCGGATAGCTCCGCTCCGCCGGCGGGACGAAGACCGTCTCGACCGCCCGGACGATCTCCCGGACGCTCTCCTCGTCGAGGCGGTCGGCGTACGCCTCCCGGATCAGGTCGGGGACGGCGTAAGCGTAGTGCCCGCGCCCGGCGTGCCGGATCAGCCCCGCGCGCCGGACCGGGCGATGGCGGCTGTAGGCGTGGCCGGAGTCGCCGTCGCCGCCGGCGTCGATGTGGGCGGCGACGGGGTCGCTGACGCCCTCGCGGCGGTAGTGACGGAGCATCCCTCGCGACAGCTCCGGGAGGGCCTCGATCCGGCCGCGGAGCTCCTCGATGACCGCCTCGCGGGTGCCGAGTTCGACCGCGTCGTCGAAGCGGAGCGCGCTCTCGGCCACGTCAGCGCGCGTCACGGGTTCGACGTCCTCGTCCGGCGGCGCGGCGGCGTCCTCGGGGTCGCCGTCGACGGCGGCGGGGGCGTCGGCGGCGTCGGAGGCGTCGAGGGCGTCCTCGGCGTCGTCCGCGTCCGCCGCGGTCTCGGTCGCGTCGTCGGCGTCCGTCCCTCCGTCGGCGTCGGATATGTCGTCGCCGTCGAGGGTCGCCGCGACCGCCTCGTCATACGATTTGAGGACCGATTGGTCCTCGTCACCGCCGTCCCCGACCCTCTCGCCGGCGCCGACCGCAGACGGTTCGGTACCGGGCGCGGCCCCGCCGCCGCCCCGGTAGGGCGCCTCGGCCTTCCCGAGGAGCGCCTGCGCGAACTGGTCGGCCATGCTGCTCAGGTCGCGGGCCTCCTCCAGCTCGCGTTCGAGGTCGGCGATCCGCCGGTCCTTCTTGTCGAGCTCCTGCCGGAGGTCGGCGATCTCCGACTCGCGGCGCTCCTTCTCGTCGGAGATCGACTGGAGCTCGCCGACGAGGTCGCTGGAGACCGACTTGAGCTCGGGGCGCTCGAAGTCGTCGAGCCCGGGCGTCGCGCCCGCGTCGAACGTCGCCTTGCGGTGGAACTGGATCCGGCGGATCGACTCGTCCCAGTCGGTCATCAGGAACGCCTCGCCGTCGCCGAGGTCCTCGACCGCGCTCGAGTACTTGGAGCCGAGTATCCGCCCGACCACCTTCGTGTCGTTGTCCCAGGTGAGCCGGTGCCAGCAGAGCCAGTCGCACTGCGTGATGAAGTCCTTCTTGACGTCGGCCGGGCGCTGGCTGATCCCGACGATGCCGAGGCCGTGTTTCCGGCCGCGCTTGCCCACCTTGATCAGCATCTTGCCCGTCTCGTCCATCCCGCCGCCCTCGGGGATGTACTCGTGGCACTCCTCGACGACGAGGAGGAACGGCTTCTTCATGCGCTTCTCCTTCGCAAACAGCTGCTTGACGACCTCCAAGAGGAGCTCGTTCGCGGTCTCCTCCTCCAGGTAGCCGGAGACGTCGAGGATGATCGGGACGTTCTGGTCGAGGGCGAGCGTCGCGAGCTTCTCGGCGTGTTCGGGCGAGACGACGATGTCGCACTCGTCGTCGGCGCCGGCGTGGAGGATCTCGTACTCCTCCTTGAGCCCGTAGTACTCGCCGTCGGTGTCGACGATCATCACCGGGAAGCCGTTGTCGAGGAGGTTCTCGATGACGACGCTCGCGGTGTTGCTCTTCCCGGAGCCGCTTTTGCCGGTAATAAACGAACGGCCGGTGAGCACGTCGACGACCGGAAGCTCCACCGGCGAGCCCGGTTCCGCCGTCGCGTCGCCGCCGATCCCCTCGCTGACGTCCGCGACGTGGATCGTCTCCTCCTCGCTCATACCCGTGAGAGGTGGCGCCCGCCTCATAAACTATCGCCTCGGTCGTCGACCCAGAGGGGCGCTCGGTCGGTCAGTGCGTCGCCGGTCGGTCGGAGGCGGGCAGCGTTCCGCGGTCCGCAAGACGTATGCCGTCCCCGGAAGACCGACGGCACATGGACACCGAGAACACCCTCCTCAACGCTGTCGTCGGCGCTATCGCGTCGGCCCTCCTCTCGTTTACCGGTATCTCACCGCTCCTCGGCGGCGCGGTTGCCGGGTATTTAAACGGCGACGACGGGCTGCGCGTCGGCGCGCTCTCCGGTGCGATCGCGTCGATCCCGATCGTCGGGCTGCTGCTGCTCGCGCTGGTGATCCTTCCGTTCCTTGGAGTCTTCGGGTTCCCGCTCGAAGTCGGCCTCGCGGCCGGAGGGATCGTCTTCGTCGCCGTCATCGTGGTGTTGGGCGGCGTCGCCTACTCCGTGGTGTTGAGCGCGCTCGGCGGACTGCTGGGCGTGTACGTAAAAAACGAGCTGTAGGTCGGTCGCTGTTACTTATAAATGATCGAATTCGGATCGGTGGCGAACACCTCCGAAGCCCCAGCCACTCACATATAAATGATCGAATCCGGATCGACAGCGAGCACCACCAAAGCCCCAGCCGCGAGGACTCGGTGCGCTCGCTGCAGTCCTCGGCGCTCACTCCGTTCGCGCCTGCGGTCCTTGCGTCGCGCGCCTTCGCCCTCGCGGCTGCCCCTTCGAGTCTCACCCGACCGCGACCGCACCACAGCCTCACGCCTCCCCAGCCTCGTCGGCCTCCTTCCGGTCGGCCGACTCCCTCGCGCGTGCGACTCGCGCCCTCCGGACGCTCGTCGGCACGCGCCACCGCACCGTTTATTTATAAAAGAGTGCGTGAGAGTTGGCCCGCGACTCCAGCGGAGACGCCTCAGTGCTCGCCGCCCGTCCCGCGCCGGTCGGAGTCGAGGTCGATGTCGAGGTCGTCGAGGAGTTCCTCGACCTCCTCGCGCTTCTCTTGGTGGTCTTCGAGGAACTCTCGCATGAGCTCGGCCGCCTGCTCCTTGCAGCCGCCGCAGAGGCGCTCGCCGTTGACGCACTCGGAGTAGACGGTCTTCGTGAGCTCGTCGTCGTCGCCCGCGAGCAGGTAGGCGTACAGCTCGTAGACGGGGCACTCGTCGGCCTCGCCGCCGAGTTCGCGCTGCTTCTCGGCGGTGTCGCGCCCGCCGGTGGTCGCCGCCTTCACCTTCTCGTAGCCGTCCTCGGGGTCGTCGAGCAGGGAGATGTGGCTCGCCGGGATCGACGAGGACATCTTCCCGCCGGTGAGCCCGGTCATGAACCGGTGATAGATCGAGGAGGGCTGGCGGAAGCCGAACCCGTCGTGATCGATCTCGACCTCGCGCGCGAGCGACTCGGCCTCGCCGCGGGTGAGGTCGAAGGCGTCGACGTGGCCCTCGAAGACGCGCTTGTCGCCCTCGACCGCCTCGATCAGGGCCTCGAACGCCTCGTCGGTGGCGTTGCGGTCGAAGAAGCGCACGCGGGGGCGGAGCGGCTCCTTACCGCCCGCGCGGAGCTTGTCGAGGGCGGTCGACTTGGCGGCCGCGAGGTCGGGGGCGTCGTCGGCGTCTCCGTCGGCGGCGTCCCCATCGGCGGCGTCTCTGTCGGCGGCGCCGGCCTCCGGCGGCTCGTAGTCGGCGAGCCACGCGGCGGCGCCCTCGCAACGCACGTCGGTCTCGGCGTCGTCGACGTCGGCCGCGAGCGCGTCGTAGGCGGCCCGGACGAGCTGTCGCTCCGCGTCGTCCAGCTCGAAGCTCGCGAACGCCTCGGTCACCTTGAAGTAGCGCATCCGCGTCGCCAGGTCGCGGGTCAGCCGGACGTGCGGGTCCTGGTCCGGGCCGACGGGGATGACCGTCGGTTTCGGCTCGTCGACGAGCTGCGGGTAGAGGATGTCGGCGGTCTGGGTCACGACGCTCTGCATGTGCGAGATGTTGGTCTCGCCGTCGAAGCCGTAGATGGCCTCGAACTCCGAGAAGTTCGCCTTCGAGCCGAGTTCGAACCCGAGGTCCTGGACCTCGCGGTTATCCGACTGCCGGTACAGCTCGCCGTCCTCGGCGTCGAAGCCGAGCGCGAGGAGGCTGAGGAGGTAGTTGCGCGCGTGCTCGTCGATCTCGTCCCACGACATCCCCCGCGCGGAGTGGGCCTCCAGGTCGGCGATCAGGCCGAACGCGTCGCCGCCCTGCTCCTGATGCCAGATGATCTCGTCGAACACCAGTTTATGCCCGATGTGGGGGTCGCCGGTCGGCATGAACCCGGAGAGCGCGGCGAACGGCTCGTCGTTCGCCATCGCCTCGGCGACGGCGTCGTACTCGCGGTGCCCGAAGATGACGCCGCGGCGCATCAGGTAGTGCGGGTCGACCACGTCGTCGGACACGTCGTCGAACGCCTCGATGCCGAACTCCTCGAACAGGTCCGCGTAGTCGCCGACCGACGCCGACCCCCACGGGTCGAGCGCGACGTCCTCGGTCGGTCCGTCCGCGCGCTCCGTCCCGCCGTCGGCGCGGGGCGATCCCGGGGTCTCGTCGCGGGGCCCGCCCGCCGCCGACGGCCCCGTCTCCTCGGGGGTGTCCTCGTCCATACGTCCCCTCCCGGCGGTCGACGCAAAAACCGTTCGCTTGCGCGTCAGGACGTGGCATGCGAGGTTGGTTACTGGGATAACCGCAATCTTGCTCCGGTGGACAATATCGTGTCCGGACCGGCGGATATTTTTATAAGTAGTCGCTGTCGATGCCGCAGAAAACACCTCCAAAGCCCCAGCCGCGACGACTCGCGCGGCTTGCTGCGGTCCTCGGTCGCTCGTTTCACTCGCTCCTGCGGTCCTTGCTGCGCCGGGCTTCGTCCTCGCGACTGCCCCTTTGAGTCCCACCCGACCGCAACCGCACCGCAGCCTCGTACCTCCCCAGCCTCGCGGTTCGCGCTCTCCGAGCGCTCACCGCGTCCCTCGCGCGTGCTCCTCACGCCCGACGGGCGCTCGGAGGCACGCGCCACCGCGTCGGTCATTTAAAAATGCGCGTCGAGACCGCGGTTCTCACTCGTCGTCGCTATCGCGCCCGGTCACCTTCCGGATGCAGGAGGAGCCGAACGGGCCGAGTTCGCCGGCGTCGAGTTTCACGAAGTGACCGGTCGTGATGGAGGTCCCGCAGCGGCGGCACTCGAAGTCGCCCTCGCGCTGGGTGACTTGGCTGTCGTAGTCCACGTAGGTCCCGCCGCGCTGAACTCTGAGCCGGGCGTCCTCGCGCTCGATGACGCCGCGCTTCTCGGCGGCGTCGAGGATGTCGCGGGTGAGCGCGGGGCTCGTCGTCACCGTCTCGATCCGGTCGATCGCGTCTGGGAGCGCCAGCTCCTCGTGCTCGAGGTGCGCGAGCAGCTCGACGCCGAGTTCCAGCCGCTCTTCCCGGGACGCCGGCTCGTTCACGCCCGGCGAAACGAATCGGACCCTCTTAAGTCGGCCGGGAAGACGGGGCGCGTCCCGCGACGCCGAGGGCCCGCGATGTAGTAAGACAGTTACCACGTGGGGCGCTGGAGGGCGTATGGACGTACTGGAGGTCGCGGCGCGGGCGACCGAGACGGGGCCGGTGTGCGACGCCTGTCTCGGCCGGCTGGTCGCCGACCGGAGCTTCGGGCTGTCGAACGCCGAGCGCGGGTCGGCGCTGCGCGTCTCGCTCGCGCTGCGCGACGACGAGGACCACGAACCGGTCGACACCGCGGACTGCTGGGTCTGCGAGGGCCGCTGCACCGAGTTCGACGCGTGGGCCGAGCGCGCCGCCGAGGCGGTCGAGGGGATCGAGTTCGCCACGTACAACGTCGGCACGCGCCCGCCGCCGCTGATCGAGGAGAACGAGGCGCTGCTCCGCGCCGACGCCGGGCTGGACGAGGACGCGGGCGAACCGTTTAAATCCGAGTTCAACCGCGAGGTCGGCAAGCGGTTCGGCCGACTCACCGGCGCGGAGGTGTCCTTCGACCGCCCGGACGTGCAGTTCACGATCGACCTCGCGGACGACGAGATCGACGCGAAGGTGAACTCCACCTTCGTGTACGGGCGATACAGGAAACTGGAGCGCGACATCCCGCAGACCGAGTGGCCCTGCCGCGAGTGCAAGGGCTCCGGCCGGCAGGGCGCGGACCCTTGCGACCACTGCGGGGGCTCCGGCTACCTCTACGACGACAGCGTCGAGGAGTACACCGCGCCGATCGTCGAGGACGTGATGGACGGGACGGAGGCGACGTTCCACGGGGCGGGCCGCGAGGACGTCGACGCGCTCATGCTCGGCACCGGACGGCCGTTCGTGATCGAGGTGGAGGAGCCGCGTCGGCGTCGGGTCGACGTCGAGCGCCTCCAGTCGGACATCAACGCCTTCGCCGACGGCGCCGTCGAGGTCGAGGGGCTCCGGCTCGCGACCTACGACATGGTCGAGCGCGTGAAGGAGCACGACGCCGCCAAGCGCTACCGCGCGCAGGTGGCGTTCGACGCCGACGTCGACGCCGACGCCCTCGCCGAGGCGGTCGACGAACTGGAGGGGACGACGGTCGAGCAGTACACCCCGAACCGAGTGGACCACCGGCGCGCGAGCCTCACCCGCGAGCGCGACGTGTACGAGGCGACCGCGGAGGTCGACGACCCGCGTCACGCGACCGTCGAGGTCCGCGGCGCCGGCGGGCTCTACATCAAGGAGCTGATCTCGGGGGACGAGGGCCGCACCGAGCCGAGCCTCGCCGGGCTGCTGGGCGTCGGCGCAGAAGTCACCGCGCTCGACGTCGTCGCCGTCGAGGGCGAGGCGGAGCCGTTCGAGCGCGACGCGTTCTTCAGAGACTGACGCCCTCGAACGGTCGGCGCGGACCGGCGGGATTTATCTGACGCGCGTCTGACGTTGGGGGTATGTACGGGAGCGACGCGGACGAAGCGAGCGCCGAGGCGCCGACGGTCGGCGACGGTGTCGGCGAGCCTGTCGTCGAACCGGCGGTCAGGGAGGCGGCCGCGTCGACCACGACGGCGGCGCACGCCCGTCTGAAGGGGAAAGACCGAGCGGCGCGGCCGGACCGCGTGTCCTCGATCCTCGTGGCCGTCGGCGCCGGCCCGCACACGGGGGCGACCGTCGACGTGGCCCGCGAGATCGCCGACGCGACCGGCTCTTGGCTCGAACTGTTCCACGTCGTCCCCTCCGACGAGGCGCTCGTCGACGGGGACGCGACGCCGGTCGGCGACCGCGAGGACGCCGACGCCGCCGAGTACGCCGCGGCCGGCGATCGCCTCCTCTCGTCGGCCCGCGACCGCCTCGGCGACTTCGACAGGGTGGACCGCTGGCTCGTCGAGGACCGGACCGCCGCGGGCGCGATCGTCGAGCAGTCGCCGTACTACGACCTCGTGGTCGTCGGCGCCCCCACCACTGGCGCCGTCGGCCGGTTCGTGTTCGGCTCCACGACGGACACCGTGATCGACGACGCCGAGGTCCCCGTGGTCGTCGTCGAGGCGCAGGGTGACACGTCGCTGGACGTGGCGTAGGCCGCGGTGGACTCGCGTCGGGCGTCCCCGCTCCGTTTAAAAGCGACATAGAACAGTAAAGTGGCTATGCCACGGAGGCTCCGGTATGGCTGACGAAGCGATCGACGACGTGGACAGGGCGATCCTGTACGCGCTCCAAGAGGACGCCCGAAACACCTCGTCAGGGGACATCGCGGAGCGCACCGGGACGTCGGACAGCACCGTCCGCAAACGCATCCAGCGCCTCGAGTCAGACGGGATAATCAAGGGGTACAGCGCCGACGTCGACTACCAGAAATCGGGGTATCCGCTCCGGATGCTGCTCTACTGCACCGCGTCGATACCCGAGCGCGGCGAGCTGCTCCCCGAGATCCTGAAGATCGACGGCGTCATCTCGGTGCAGGAGCTGGTCACCGGCGAACAGAACCTCCTCGTGACGGCGGTCGGCGAGTCGGACGGCGACATCACGCCCGTGGCACAGGAGCTCCTCGACATGGGGCTCACCGTCGCGGACGAGGTGCTCGTTCGGAGCCACGAGGCGACGCCGTTCGGCAAGTTCGACGCCGAGACCGACTCCTGAACGCGGACCGGTCGCTACCCGACGACCCGCTTGACGTCGAGCGCGGTCGCGCGCCGGACGACCGCCCGCACCGGGTCCTCCGAGCCGGCCAGGTTGTCCGAGTCGCCGTCGAGGACGACGAGCGCGGCCCGTCGCCCGGGCGCGATGACGCCGCAGTCGAGCCCCGCGATCTCGGCGCCGGCGGCGGTCGCCATCCGTAGCACCTCCCGGGCGGTCACGTCGAACCGCTTCGCCGTGTACGCCATCTCGCGGAACATCGACGGGGCGTTCAGCATGACGTTGTCCGTGCCGAGCGCGACGGCCGTGTGGTCGAGCAGCTCCCGGACCGGCGGCGTTCCGACGTCGAGGACCTCGTTCGCGCGCGGGCACACGGCGACCGGGACCGACCGGTCCGCGACGCGTTCGAGGTGCTCCCGCTCGGCGTGTACCATGTGAACGAGCAGGTCCGGATCGAGGTCGAGCGCCGGGTGGATGTCGGTCGCGTCCGGCTCGCCGGCGTGGATGGCGAAGGGAACGCCGCGGTCCTCGCACGCGGCGCGTTCGTCGGCGAAGTCGTCGTCGTTCGCCCCGGAGGCCCCGTACCCGTCGGCGACGTCGAGGACGGCGGGGTCGCCGCTCCCGAAGATGAACGGGTCGACGGCGACTGACGACGCCGCCTCGCGGAGGGCCCGCGCCCCGGCCACTCCGTTCTCCCGGAAGTCCAAACAGGAGATCGTACCGGTCCGCCGCGCGAACCGGAGCGTTCGGCGCATCGCCGACACGAGGTCGGCGCGGTCGGCGGCCGCCAGCCGCCGGTGTTTCAGGCTCTCCGGCGGGGCCACCGCCTCGTCGAGCGACAGCCCGACGGCCGCCTCCTTCGCGACGGAGTCCCCTAGATGCGTGTGGGCGTTGACAAACGCGGGCAGGACGATGTCGGTCGACTCCGTGTCGGTCTCCTCGACGGCCTCGATCCGACCGTCGTCGACGACGAGACGCCCGCGAGTCGGCTCGAACGACTCGCCGGCGAGGACGGTCCCGGTGAGTTCCTCCATACCGACACTGCGGATCGGATAACGATATGGTTTTCTGAACGCGATTCGCGAACGGACCGAGAACTGGACTGGTCGTCGGCGACGTATCCGTTACGGACCCGCGGACGAGCCGCTCGGGACGAACCCCGTCCGGACACGTCCACGATTACGCCTGCGAACCCGCTCCGCTCGGTTCACGACGCGGACCCGTCTCCTCGCGATAACTATAATGTTCTATAATGAGATTATATCGAACAGTTTGTGAAGATAAACAGATTTAATACGCAATCTGTTCACTAGACGGAGTGGAGACGACCGATACCGGTTCGCCGTGCGGGTCGGCTACGGAGATTGGTCGCACGAGCCGAACGATGTCGGAATCCAACTCGAAAACGACGGTCGGAGCGCTCCCGGACGCGACGGCGGAGACGCCGTTCGCGCCCGTCGCACTCACGTGGCTCGCCTGGTCGCTGTTCGCCGCGAGCCTCGCGGTCCTCGTCGCCCGAGTCCGATTCGGTTTCGCCCCGGCGGTCCCCGGCGCGTTCGCCGTCGACGGACTCACCGTCCTGATGTGGGTGGTCGTCGCCTTCTTCGGCGGCGTCGTCCACAGCTACTCGCGCCGGTACATGGCGGGAAGCGCCCACGAGACGCGGTTCTTCCTCGCCGTGTTCGCCTTCGAGGTGACCGTGATGGCCCTCGTCGCGGCCGACCACCTCGCCGCGTTCGGACTGCTGTGGCTGGCGATGGGGCTGGTGATGGCGAGGCTCATCGGCGTCGTCGACGGGTGGAGACAGGCGCGGGCCGCCGCGTCGCTCGCTCGGCGGTACTTCGTCGCCAGCAGCGCGCTCCTCGGCGTCGCGCTGACCGCGCTCTGGCGGGCGACCGGCGCCACGACGGTCTCCGGCGTCGCCGCGGCCGCCGACGGGCTCGGCGGACCGCTGTGGGTCGTCGCCGCGGGCGCGCTCGTCCTCGCGGCGATGATCCAGTCCGCGCTGCTTCCGTTCCACGGCTGGCTGCTCTCGTCGATGACCGCCCCCACGCCGGCGTCGGCGCTGATGCACGCCGGGTTCGTCAACGCCGGCGGCGTCCTGCTGCTCCGGTTCGCGCCGGTCGTCACCGTCGACGCCGGCCTCATGCTCGCTATCGTCGCGGTCGGCGCGACCAGCGCGCTGCTCGGGAAGCTCCTCAAGTCCGTCCGGCCGGACGTCAAGAGCAAGCTGGCCTGCTCGACGGTGGGGCAGATGGGATTCATGATCATGCAGGCCGGTCTGGGGTTCTTCGGGGCCGCCGTCACCCACCTCATCCTGCACGGCTTCTACAAGGCCTACCACTTCCTCGGTGCGGGCGGTGCGGTCGAACGGACGGCCCCGAGCGGGCAGACGGCCCCCCGGACGGGCGTCTCCGGCGTCGCCGACGGCGCGGTGACGCTGCTGACCGGACTGGCGGGCGGCGCGGTCTTCGCGCTGCTGACGGGGAAGGGAACGAGCGTCGACTCCGGACTGCTGCTCGCCCTGTTCGTGGCGTTCACGACCCTCCACGCGGCGCGGGGCGCGGTCCGGCACGCGTCGCTTCCGCCGGCGGTCCGCTACGGTGCGGTCCCGCTGGTCTTCCTGCCGGCGATCACCGTGTACGCGCTCGTCTACAGGGGCGTCTCGGCGCTCCTCACCGGGCTCCCGGTCGTCTCGGCGCCGACCGAACTGACCGCGCTGCACGGCCTCGTGGCCGCCGCCTTCCTCGCCGCGTACGTGGCGATAGAGACCGGCGTCCACGAGCGCAGTCGCCGGCTCTACGTCGCGCTCCTGAACTGGGGCCACCCGTCGTCCGGAACCGTGCTGACGAACGCAGAGGAGTACGACAACGGAGGAGTTCAATGAGCACTCAATCCACTATCCGAGACGGCATCGACGACGCGGCGGCGACGGTCGGATCGGTCTGGCCGATCCACTCGTTCGTGACGGCGAACCCCCTCTCGGGGTTCGAGAACATACCGTTCGACGAGGCGGTGACGCAGGCCGCCGACGTGTTGGGCGGACGCGGCTACCCGAGCCGAGAGGTCTTCCGCGCGGCGCTGGACGACGGCCGGATCGACCGCGAGACGCTCGCCGCGGAGCTCGCCGACCGCGGCTACGAGGCCGACCCGGAGACGCTGCTCGAACGCGTGGACGCGTCGGTCGAGTCGGCGGCGCCGGACGGCGGGGCCGAGCGGGTCGATCACGTGCTGACGAAGTGGCTGTCGGCGTTCCTCGACGAGGGCGGCGCCGCGTGGCCGATGCCGAACCGCGACGAGGGGTTCTACGCCGCCTTCCGCGAGCTGGCACCGCACGACGCCGACGTCCCGGACGAGGGGGTCGTCGCGTCGCTCCCGGAGACCCCGACCGAGGCCATCGAGGCCGTCTTGGAGCCGTACCCGGAGAGCCAGTGGGTCCCCGTCTTCGAGGAACAGCTGGCCGCGCTTCCGGGCTGGGCCGGGTTCATCAAGCAGCGCGCGGACGACGAGGGGGCGTGGCAGTCGGTCCACCCGATCACGCTCGCGGACTACGTCGCGGTCCGTCTCGCGCTCCTCGACGGGTTCGGCGTCGATGTCGAGCCGTCCACTGATCCCGGGAGCGCCGACGCCGATCCGGCCGACGAGCTCGCCGAGGCGTTTCTGAGCGCCTGGGAGGCGAGCTACCGCTCCGAGGTCGTCGGGCGCGTGACCGCCGAGAGCCGGTCGCTCGCCGAGAGCCGGTCCCTGGCCGGCTGCGAGTCGCCGGACGAGAGCGACCCGCCGGCCGGGGGCGACTCCTCGGGCGAGAGCGACCCGTCGGCCCGCCCCGACGCGCAGTTGGTGTTCTGCATCGACACGCGGTCGGAGGTGATCCGGCGTCACATCGAGGACGAGGGCGAGTACGAGACCCACGGGTACGCCGGCTTCTTCGGCGTTCCGATGGAGTATCAGGCGTACGACGCCGACGTGTCGGTCGACGCCTGCCCGCCCATCCTCGATCCCCGGCACCGCATCAGCGAGATACCGACCGACGGAGACGCGCAGGCGCGCCGCGACCGCCGGTCGAGCGTCCGCGAGGTCGCGGGTGACGTCGTCAAGAAGCTGAAGACGAACCCCGCCAGCGCCTTCGGCTTCGTGGAGAACGCGGGGAGCGGGTACGGACTGGCGCTCGCGGCCCGCACGCTGGTGCCGAGCCGCGTTCGCGACCTGTTGGGGGCCGCGGACGACGCGGTGCTCGACGACCGCGAGTTCTGCGAGCAGACCGTCCACCACCAGCACGCCTACGCCGGCGATCTCCCGATCGGACTGACCCAAGAGGAGAAGGTCGAGTACGCCGCGACCGCGTTCGATCTGATGGGCTGGACGGAGTTCGGCCGGCTCGTGGTGTTCGCCGGCCACGCGAGCGAGACGACCAACAACCCCTACGACTCGAGCCTCGACTGCGGCGCGTGTGCCGGCAACCCCGGCGGGCCGAACGCCCGCGTCCTCGCGGCGATCTGCGCCGACCCCGACGTGAAGGCGGCGCTGCGCGAGCGCGGCTTCGACGTCCCCGACGACACCGTCTTCCTCGCCGGCGAACACAACACGACGACCGACGAGATCGAGCTCTACGGGGACGTGCCCGAGAGCCACGCGGACGACCTCGCGGCGCTGCGCGCGGACCTCGCGGCGGCCCGCGAGGGCGCGGCCGCCGAACGCGCGGACGCGATGGGCGCCGACGCCTCGGCGGGCGTCGGCGAGACCGAGCGCCGCGCCGGCGACTGGGCCGAGACGCGCCCCGAGTGGGGACTGGCCGGCAACGCGGGCTTCGTCGTCGGGCCCCGCGAGCTGACGAGCGACCTCGACCTGGACGGCCGCGCGTTCCTCCACTCGTACGACTGGTCGACCGACCCCGACGGCGACGCGCTCGAGGCGATCCTCGCCGGGCCGATGGTCGTCACCCAGTGGATCAACGCGCAGTACTACTTCTCGACCGTCGACAACGCGACCTACGGGAGCGGGTCGAAGGCGACGCAGAACCCCGTCGGCAACGTCGGCGTCTACCAGGGGAACGGCGGCGATCTGATGACCGGGCTCCCCAGCCAGTCGCTGATGGCCGCCGACGGCGTCCCGTACCACCAGCCGCTCCGCCTCTCGACGGTCGTGCACGCCCCCGTGGAACGCGTCACCGACGCGCTGGCCGACCACGACGAGGTGACGGAACTGCTGGACAACGACTGGCTCTCGTTGACGGTCGTCGACCCGACGCGCGACCACCGCGCGTTCGAGTACGAGCGCGACCTGAGCTGGGCACCGGCCTCGGAGCCGGCCGCCGCCGAGCCGGAGGCGCCGACCGAAACCGAACCGGAGGCGCCGACCGAAACCGAACCGGAGGCGCCGGTCGCTCCCACCGTCGCGGACGACTGAGCCGTCCCCGCGGTCCCGTTCTGTCTCCTTCCGCGCTCCGCGTGACCGAGTACCACCGCGGCGACAGCGTTAAATCGGTGTACAGACTTGTACATCACAACGCGAAGTAATACATCGGTGAACACTATGGATATCAACGACACGGTCGAACGCGTGACGGACGGGACGGATCTGACTGTCGAGGAGTCGCGCGAGGCCGCGCGGCTGGTCTTCGAGGAGGCCACGGAGGCGCAGATCGGCGCCCTCCTCGCCGCCCTCCGGGCGAAGGGCGAGACCGAGGCCGAGATCGCCGGCTTCGCGCAGGGGATGCGCGACGCCGCCCGCACGATCGAGCCGGCCCGCGAGCCGCTCGTCGACACCTGCGGGACGGGCGGCGACGACTACGACACGATCAACGTCTCGACGACCGCCGCGATCGTCGCCGCGGGCGCGGGCGTCCCGGTCGCCAAGCACGGCAACTACTCCGTCTCCTCCTCCTCCGGGAGCGCCGACGTGTTGGAGGTCGCGGGCGCCGACGTCGAGGCCGAGCCGCCGGCGGTCGCGGACGCCATCGAGGCCGACGGGATCGGCTTCATGCTCGCGCCCGTCTTCCACCCGGCGATGAAGGCCGTGATCGGCCCGCGCAAGGAGCTCGGGATGCGGACGATCTTCAACGTGCTCGGCCCGCTCACCAACCCCGCCGGCGCCGACGCGCAGGTGCTCGGCGTCTACGACCCCGACCTCGTCGGGACGATCGCCCGGTCGCTCGCGCGCATGCCCGTCGAGCACGCGCTGGTGGTCCACGGCGCGGGGATGGACGAGATCGGGATCCACGACGAGACGGTCGCCGCCGAGGTCGTCGGCGACGAGGTGACCGAGTTCACGATCGCGCCGGAGGACCTCGGGCTCGACCGCGCCCCGATCGAGGACGTCTCGGGCGGGACGCCGGCGGAGAACGCGGCCGACCTGCGGGGGATCGTCGACGGCTCCGTCACGGGGCCGAAGCGCGACCTGATCCTCGCGAACGCGGGGGCGGCGATCTACGTCGCCGGCGAGGCCGACACGCTCGCGGCGGGCGTCGAGCGGGCCGCCGAGGCGATCGACTCCGGCGCGGCCGCCGAGAAGTTCGCGGCGCTGTGCGGCGACGACGGGATCGCGGAGGGAGCGGCGACCCCGGCGGACGACGCCGAGGAGGCGACGACCGCCGGCTCGGAGGGCGACGACTGATGGCCCGGGTGAAGATCTGCGGGCTCACGGACGCCGCGGACCTCCGGGCCGCGGTCGACGCGGGCGCGGACGCGGTCGGTGTGATCTCGGAGGTGCCGGTCGACTCCGGGCGCGAGGTCGACTCGGCGACGGCGGCGGAGCTGCTCGCGGACGTCCCGCCGTTCGTCACGGCGACGCTGGTCACGATGCCCGACTCCGCCGAGCGCGCGGTCGAGCTCCTGCGGACGGTCGGTCCGGACGCGATTCAGCTCCACGGCGAGTGGACGCCCGACGAGATCCGGTACATCCGCGCGGAGACGGAGCGGAAGGTGCTGCTCGCCGTCGACGCCGACGACCCGGCCCGCGCCGAGGAGTTCGACGCGGTCGCCGACGCGCTCGTGATCGACTCGACCGACGACTCCGGCGCCGGCGGCACCGGCGAGGCCCACGACTGGGCGAAGACGGGCGAGCTGGCGGCCCGGCTCACGTCGCCGGTCGTGCTCGCGGGCGGGCTCACGGCCGACAACGTCGCCGAGGCCGTCCGCGTCGCCGACCCGTACGCCGTCGACGTCGCCTCCGGCGTCGAGCTGGCGGACGGGCGGAAGGACCACAACGCGGTGGCCCGGTTCGTCGCCAACGCGGGCCGGGAGATGGAGCTCGCATGAGCGACGACGGCTCCCCGCTCGACCGCTCGAAGGCCGCGTTCGTCGAGCTCGCCGCCGACGCGGAGAAGCCGGTCGTCGTCCGGGCGTCCGCGGCGCTCGACGCCGACGTGACCCCGCTCGCGGCGTACGCGACCCTCGTCGGCGACGGGCCGTACGGGTTCCTCCTGGAGTCCGGCGAGAAGGTCGCCTCCAGCGACCCCGACGGCGCGTTCACGTCGGGCGGGAAGGCCGACCGGCACGCCCGCTACTCGTTCGTCGGCTACGACCCCGAGGCGATCGTCTCCGTCCACCCCGACCGCACCGAGGTGACCCGGCTCGGGCCGGCGGCGGAGTTCGTCGGGGACGGATCTGAGAAAGAGACCGGCCCCGGCGCGGGCGACGCGGTCGACCGGATCCGCGCGGCGTTCCCCGACGTGAGCCTGCGCGGGTTCCCCGACACCGACCGGCAGATCCTCTCCGGCGGGTTCGTCGGCTTCCTCGCGTACGAGGCCGTCTACGACCTCTGGCTGGAGGAGGTCGGCGTCGAGCGCCCCGAGACCGAGTTCCCGGACGCCGAGTTCGCGCTCACGACCCGCACGGTCGTCTTCGACGAGAAGGAGGGGAGCGCCGAGCTCGTCTTCACGCCGGTCATCGGCGTCGACGACGACCCGGCGGCGGTGTACGACGACCTCGTCGCCGAGGCGGAGCGGGTGAGCGCCGAGCTCCGTGAGGCCGCGCCGCCGGAGCCCGACGGGATCCGAGTCGACGCGGAGTCCGCGGACCCACGCGAGGCGTACGAGGAGGCGGTCCGGACCGCGAAGCGCCACGTCCTCGACGGCGACATCTACCAGGGCGTGATCTCGCGGAGCCGGGAGCTCCGCGGCGAGGTAGACTCGCTGGGGCTGTACGCGGCGCTCCGCGAGGTGAACCCCTCGCCGTACATGTACGTGCTGCGCCACGACGACCGGAGCATCGTCGGCGCGAGCCCGGAGACGCTGGTGTCGGTGCAGGGCGAACGGATCGTCTCGAACCCCATCGCGGGCACCTGTCCCCGCGGGACGAGCCCGGTCGAGGACCGCCGGCTCGCCGGCGAGATGCTCGCCGACGCGAAGGAGCGCGCGGAGCACACGATGCTCGTCGACCTCGCGCGCAACGACGTCCGGCGCGTCTCGGAGGCGGGATCGGTCCGCGTCGAGGAGTTCATGAACGTGCTGAAGTACAGCCACGTCCAGCACATCGAGTCGACCGTCACGGGGACGATGGCGGCCGACGCCGACGCCTTCGACGCCACGCGCGCGACGTTCCCGGCCGGCACGCTCACGGGGGCGCCGAAGGTGCGCGCGATGGAGATCATCGAGGAGTTAGAGACCACGCCGCGGGAGGCGTACGGTGGCGGCGTCGGCTACTACGCGTGGACCGGCGACGCGGACTTCGCCATCGTGATCCGGACCGCGACGCTCGACGAGTCGCCGGGGGGCGCGAGCGGTCCGGACGAGGCCGCCGTGACCGTCCGGGCCGGCGCCGGGCTCGTCGCCGACTCCGATCCGGCCGCCGAGTACGAGGAGACCGAGCAGAAGATGGACGGCGTGCTGACCGCGATCGACCGGATCCGGGACGAGGAGTCGCCCGCGGACGACCCCCTCCCCGCCGGCGCGGAGGTCGACGAATGAACGTCGTCGTCGTCGACAACTTCGACTCGTTCACCTACAACCTCGTCGAGTACGTCTCCGATCAGACGCTCGACGGCGAGGACGACGCGAGCGGGGACCCGGAGCCGATCGACGTCGAGGTGTTCAAGAACACCGCGTCGCTGGCGGCGATCCGCGACGCCGACCCGGACGCGGTTATCGTCAGCCCCGGCCCTGGTCACCCGAAGAACGAGCGCGACGTGGGCGTGACGACGGCCGTGCTCCGGGAGCTCTCGCCCGAGGTCCCGACGCTCGGCGTCTGTCTCGGCCTAGAGGCCGCCGTGTACGAGTACGGCGGGACCGTCGGTCACGCGCCGGAGCCGATCCACGGCAAGGCGTTCCCGGTGGATCACGACGGCGAGGGGGTGTTCGCCGGGCTCGACCAGGGGTTCCGCGCCGGGCGGTACCACTCGCTGGCCGCCACGGCGGTCCCCGACGCCTTCGCGGTGACGGCGACGACGGACCACGAGGACGACGAGATCGTGATGGGGATCCGCCACCGCGAGCACCCGATCGAGGCCGTGCAGTTCCACCCGGAGAGCGTGTTGACCGCGGCCGGCCACGACCTGATCCGGAACTTCCTCGAAGCCGTCTGAGGCGGACGTCGAGACCGCGCGGCGACGCCGGCCCTACTTCGCTTCCTCGTCCGCCGACTCCCCGCTCGCCTCGCGGTCGCCCTCCGTCTCCTCTTCGGTGCCGGCGTCGCCCTCCGTCTCCTCTTCGGTGCCGGCGTCGCCCTCCGTCTCCTCTTCGGTGCCGGCGTCGCCCTCCGTCTCCTCCTCGTCGTCTTCGTCGTCCGCGTCGCGTCCGGCGAGCCCGACGAGGTGGCCGACCTCCGGGAGGATTATCTCGTCGACGCCGAGCCGGACCGCGTTCTCGGAGCCGGGGAGACAGAAGACGGGCGTGGCGGAGACGATCCCGGCCGTCGCCCGTGACCCGATGGTCCGCGTCCCGACCTCGGCCTCCGAGCGCCGGCGGAACAGCTCGCCGAAGCCGGGGAGCTTCTTCGCGAAGAGGCCGTCGACCGCCTCCGGCGTCACGTCGTCCGGCGTCACGCCGGTGCCGCCGGTGGTGACGACGACGTCGGCGTCCTTCCGCCGGGCCAATCGGTCTACGGTCCCCTGCACGCTGTCGTACTCGTCCGGGACCAGCTCGCGGACGGCGACCTCGTGGCCCGCGTCCTCGAACGCGGCGGCGACGTGGTCGCCGGACGGGTCCTCGTCGAGCGAGCGCGAGGACGACACCGTCACGACCGCGACCTCGACCGACTCGGCGTCGTGGTGGTGATGGTCGTGGCCGCGGTCGTCATCGTGGTGGTGGTCTCCGTCGTCGTGGTGGTGGTCGTGGCCGCGGTCGCCGTCTTCCCCGCTGTCGCCGCCCTGTCCGTGGTCCGCTTCGCCCTCGCCGTGGTCGTGCGCGTCGCTCATGGCACCACGTTTCCCGGCGACGGTGAAAACACCACCACCTCCGACCCCCGGACGCGGCGGTCGCCCGGTTCGCGCGCTATCGGACCGACCTAGGGCCAGTCGTCCCGCGACGACTCCTCGGGCGCCTCCTCCTCGTCCGGCTCGTCCGCCGCGAGGATCCACCCCGCGGCCTGGGCCGCGTCCTCGACGTGGAGGAACTCCCAGCCGGTGGCCTCGGCGACCGCCTCGTCCTCGTCGTCGACGCCGACGAACACGTGCCGGTCCGTGTCGAACTGGCCGGCGATGTTCTCCAGGCTCTCCTCGACGCCGCGCGGGCCCGAGAAGAAGTCCTGGCGAACGCGGTGTTTGCGCGTGAAGTTGGTGACGACGTACGTCGGCTTCTCGCTGACCACGCCGACGTACTCCGTCCACTGCCGGGCGTTGTTGAACACGTCGTTGGGGTCCGCGAGCGTCTTCAGCGCCTCCAGCTCGAACGCGAGCGTCATGTCGGTAGATCCGCCACTGTCCATGGATCCGTGTTCGCGCGGCGAGCGAAAACAACTTCGCTTCGGGGGTGGCGTTCGCGGGGGACCGACGTCGCCTCTCCGACCCTCAGCGCGTGCGAACCTGGTAGTAGTCGGTAAACTTCACGAAGTCGCCGTCGTCGAGGTCGCCGTGTTCCGGCGCCGTTCTCGGTCGCCCGGCGAGCTTCCGCACGAGGATCTGTGCGTCCTCGCCGAGTTCGTCGTAGTGACGCACGCGAGCACCCGGCGGGATCCAGCCGGTCCGCCGGAGCCGAAGCCGTCGCCCCGTCTCTCGGAGTGGCATACGATAACGCATGTCATGATTAATCATAAACGTTGCGTCGGTTCCGAGCGAGCGGGTCGAACGAGCGTAAACGGAGCGACCGGAGAAACGGACGGATCGGGGGCGAGCGTCCCGCGTTACTGCTCGGTCGTCGCCGCCAGGTCGTCGACGGAGAAGCCGGGCTCCATGAGGAGATCCGTCTGATCGCTCACGTCGCGGCCCTCGCGCATGAGCTGTTTGAACGCGGACTGCGGGGAGAGGTCGCCGATGAGGACGCCGCCGACGACCTTGCCGTCCTTGAGGGCCACGCGGCGCCACTCGCCCTCGGCCGTGGTCGCCTCGACCGAGTCGTCGCCGATGGTCGGGTGGCCGAACGAGAGGAACGGGAAGTCGAAGTGGGTGATCGAGTACGAGGAGACCCACTCGAACGCCTCGCTGCCGTAGTCGAGCATGTTGCGGGCGGCGATCGTTCCCTGCTCCTTCGCCGACCCCCACGAGCCGTTCTTCCCCTGCTCGCCGAGGACCAGGTCGTTGAAGCTGGTGATGTCGCCGGCCGCGAACACGTTGTCGACGTTGGTTCGCATGTACTCGTCGACGGCGATGCCGTTGTCCGTCTCCAGCGGGGTCTGCTCGACGATCTCGGTGTTGAAGTTCAGGCCGATCGCGACGCCCGCGAAGTCGCACTCGTAGCGCTCGCCGTTCGGGTCAACTGCGGCCTCGACGTGGCCGTCGTCGTCGACCTCGAAGTGATCGACGCCGGAGCCGAAGACGGGCTCGACGCCGCGCTCGCGCATCGCGTCGTGCATGATCGACGCGCCCTCCTCGGAGAGCGCGTAGCGCCACCAGCAGTCGCCGCGCATCAGGTACTTCGCCTCGACATCCTGCGCGCCGCAGATGGCCGCGAAGTCGATCCCGAGGAGCCCCGCACCGACGATGACAGCCCGCTCGGCGCCCTCGACGCTCTCTTTGATCCGCCGAGCGTCCTGGAACGTCCAGAAGTGGTGGATCCCGTCCGCGTCCGCGTTCTCGACGGGGAGCTGCTGGGGGGTGCCGCCGATCGCGAGCAGGAGGGAGTCGTACTCGAACGTCTCGCCCTCGTGGGTGTGGACCGCGTCGTTCTCCACGTCGATGTCGACGACGACGGTGTTGAGCCGGAGGTCGACGTCGTGCTCGTCGTACCATTCCTCTTGATGGATCGAGATCGGCGCCTCGGGGAGCTTCCCCTTCGCGTACTCTTTGATCAGGATCCGGTTGTAGAGGGACTCTCCCTCGTCGGTGAGAACCGTGATCTCGGCGTCAGGCGCTTGCTCGCGCAGCGTCTCGGCCGCGGACGCACCCGCGATACCGTCCCCGACGATCACGTACGAATCGCTCATGTGCGGGCGTTCGGATTCGGGGTTAATGTGGGTTGCCATCCGCACTGATACCCGTGATACACTTGCGCTCGGGGCCGCGGTCGGACTTATTCACCGCCGTGGTCGCCGCCACCGGCGGGTTCGGCGGGGAAATCGCGCTCGCCCGCCTCGATCCGAGCGTCGAGCCAGTTCTCCGTCGGCGTCAGCGGACACTCGTACGCGTGGTTGTACGCGCACGTGGGGTTGTACGCGACGTTGAAGTCGAGCGTCCACTCCCCGTCGACGCGGTCGCGGTCGGGCATGAGGTCGAGGTAGCGCCCCGCTCCGTACGTCTCCTCGCCGTTGGTCTCGTCGCGGAAGGGGACCCAGAACCGGTCCGAGCCGTCGGTCGGACGGTACGCCTGTAGCGAGTGCGCGTCGCCGTCGAGCTCGAACCTGAACTCCCCCCATCTGCGGTACGTCTGCTCGCCGTCCGCGGTGGTCTCGACGGATATCGTCTCCGTCTCGTCGTGCTCGTGGAGCGGGAGCACGAAGCGACACGCCGGGTCGGGGTCGTAGAACGAGAGCCCGGGGAACGCGTCGCCGCGCATCTCGATCGGCAGCGGCGACCGCGCCGACTCCCGGAACTGCTCCTCTTTCGCGCGACGCTCCCGTTCGATCCGCCGCGCCCAGTCGTCGGTCTCGTTCGCGTTCATCACACCGTAATATTGTGCTTACTATGCAATAACAATTGCGTCGGTCCGTGCGGCGGTGGACCGCCGCCGCGACCGCGGTCCGTCGCGGCCGAGGCGCCACAGATTCAAGGACGTGCCGACCTAACGAGACGTATGAAGATCCGGCAGAACATCCGCCACTGGGCCGCCAAGAAGGCGTTGACGACGCCGGTCGTCGGCGACGTCGCGAACGACAAGCTGGTCGACCTCCACACGAGCATCTTTCTGAACAAGGCCGACGAACAGCGCCGGGAGGAGCGCCGCGAGCACCTCGACGACTTCTTCGACGCGACGATGGACGCCTACGTCGCCGGCTTAGAGACCGGCTTCCCGGAGGCCGAGGCCCGCGAGATCACGCACGTCCAGGCCAACTTCGACTTCTTCAACCACGGCTGGACGGAGATGATGGAGATCCCGGGCGACGAGTTAGAGGAACATTACCGACGCTACGAGGAGTTCTTCACCGAGCACGGGATCACGATCGACGACCCGCTCGGTGACTTCCGGCCGATCGAGGGCGTCGCCGTCGCCCCCGAGACGCCCGAGCGGCTGGAGACCGCGGAGTACGAGAACGCGCTCGCCGGCTTCGCCGACGACGTGTACGTCCATACCGACGACGGCGAGACGGTCGTCGGCGGGGGGGCCGAGGAGCCCGAGGACGTCGACCCGTCAGCCGCGCCCGGGCTCGACGAGGACGAGGCGAGCGCGTAACGAAGCCGGTCGCCCCGAGAGCCGCCCACGTTTATACTTCGGCGGCGAGAGCGGGCGACATGAACCGCGGTCAATCGTTTCTCCTCCTCCTCATCGGTATCGTCGCGCTGTTGACGCTGTTCGTCATCCTCCCGTTCGTCGAGTACGTGGTCGCGTCGGCGATCCTCGCGTACGTCCTCTACCCGTTCCACGTGCGGCTCTCGAGATGGCTTCGGGACCGCCTCGCGGGCCACGTGCGGGAGTCGGTGTCGACCCGGCTCGCCCGCATGCTCTCGGGCATCTCGCTCATCCTCGCGTCCGTCGTCGCCGTCATCATTCCGCTCGCGTACATCTCGTGGGTTTTCATCCGGGACCTCACCGAGATCGCCCGCGGGAACACGGAGATCGACGTGAGCGCCATCGAGGCCGAGCTCGCGGTGCTCACCGGCCGGGAGATCGACGTCGGCGAGGTGCTCGCGATGGCCGGACAGCTCCTCGTCGAGACGCTGTTCGGCGGGGTCAGCGGGGTCGTCACCACGGCGCTTCGGGCGTCCGTCGGCCTCTCTCTGGCGCTGTTTCTCGTCTACTACACGCTGCTCGACGGACCGGCGTTCGTGGGCTGGATCCGGGACACGAGCCCGCTTCCCGCGGAGGTCACCGCCGACCTCGTCGACCGCGTCGACGCGATGACCCGCGGCGTGGTGATCGGACACATCGCCGTGGCGCTGCTGCAGGCGCTGGTCGCCGGCGTCGGCCTGTGGGCGGCCGGCGTCCCGAACGTCGTCTTCTGGACGTTCGTCATGGCCGTGCTCGCGCTGCTGCCGCTGATCGGGGCGTTCTTCGTCTGGGGGCCGGCCGCGGCGTACCTCGTCGTCGTCGACCAGGTCACGGCCGGAGTGTTGCTCGCGCTGTACGGGGTGTTCGTCATCGCGCTGGTGGACAACTACGCCCGGCCGATCGTCATCGACCAGCAGGCGCACCTGAACCCCGCGGTGATCCTCCTCGGCGTGTTCGGCGGGATCTACTCGGTCGGGTTCACCGGGCTGTTCGTCGGCCCCATCGTCATCGGCGTGCTCGCGGCGACGCTGGAGACGTTCCGCGAGGACTACGACGCGATCGGCGGCGGGTAGGCGGCGTGATTTAGCGGGTAGCCGGCGGCGTGATTTAAACCGATCAGCCGCGTACGTCGATTCATGGCAACCGCCGCCCGATCCCGGCTGCCGGACCGCCGGGACGCCCTCCTGATCGTCGCCGCCGCCGTCGCGGTCAACCTGATCGGGGCGGTCGGCGTCCCCTTCACCGCCACCGAGAGCGCGTGGTTCGCCGAGCTCGCGCTGCCGGCGTACTACCCGCCCGGGTGGGCGTTCGGCGTGGTCTGGCCGATACTGTACGCGCTGCTCGGCGCCGCCGCGGCGCTCGTCTACCTCCGTGGCCGCGACGCCCGCGACGCCCGAATCGCTCGCGACGCCCGGACCGCGCTCGGCCTGTTCGCCGTCCAGCTCGGCGTCAACGTCGCGTGGTCGCCCGTCTTCTGGGGGCTCGAACGCCCAGACCTCGGGCTCGCCGTGCTCGTCGCGCTCCTCCCGCTCGTCGCCGCGACGATCCTCGCCTTCGACCGCGTCGACCGCCGGGCCGCGCTCCTGCTCGTCCCCTACCTCGCGTGGGTCTGTTTCGCGACCGCGCTCAACTACGGGATCTGGGCGCTGAACTGAGCCGGTCGGTCACCCTGACTCCGGCTCCTCTCCGAGTCGCTCCGCGATGAACCGCCGCTCGCGGGGGTCGAGCTCGCGGTCGTCCTCGCGGAACGCCCGGAGCCCGGCCCGGTACCGCTCCCCGTCACCGTCGCTCTCCGGGGCCGGCTCGGTCGCCGGGCGCTCCAGCTCCAGCTCGGCGAGCCCGGTCCGATCGCCCGTGTACGCGAAGCCGGACTTGTAGAGCGCCGCGTAGGCGAACGGGTTGTTCACGGCGATCCGCACCCGGTCGTAGCCGTCCGCCGCGAGCCGCGAGACGGTCCGGTCCACGAGCCGCGGGCCGATCCCCTCGCCTCGGCGGGCGACGTGGACGGTGACGTACCGGAGACGGCAGCAGGCGGGGTCGGTCCGGTCGGGCGAGAAGGAGACCGCGGCGACCACGTCGTCGTCGAACGCGCTCGCTTCGACGGTCGGCGGCAGCGGCTCCTCCGGCTCCCACCGCGGGACCGCCGGCGAGCCGTCGGGCGTCCGGAGGACGGCCTTCCCGGGCTTGCCCACGACGAACTTGCCGGCGTAGGCGAACGCGCGGTAGTCCAGCCGCAGGGTCGCCCCGGAGCCCGGATCGCCGACGAGCGCGTACTCCATGCTCGCGCTACGGCCCGTTCGGATAAATACGGAGCGGCGCCCCCGCGGCCTGTTAAGTGGCTCCGCCGCCGAGAGCGACCATGTACGGCCTCGGCGACGTCCGCTTCTTCGACCGGGTGGCCCCCCTGTACGACCGCGTCATGCCGCCGGCGAACGGCGAGGCGCTGGCCGCGGGGCTCGCCCACGCGACGCGACCGATCGACCGCCT
>NZ_NHPG01000052.1:0-28349 GCF_002252965.1 Halorubrum sp. Ea1 | reverse complement strand
CCCCACTACCGGGCCTGTTCCCTTCGATTCGATCTGCCCCTGTCCACTGCCTGATTATCGGCCTGCCCCTGTCGAATGGCAGATCGACGCGACTTGGGCCACCATCCCCAAGGTCGTGTTCTCAAATTACGTCGAAATCGCAATTTATTCAATACGCAACCCGCAACGAGCCACCGGGGCAACACGCCCCTGCTGAGGTCGGATTACCATCCGTTGCCAAATCGAACCTCAGTACTCTGCCGGCGTCAACTGTCGAACGTACCTGGTTCGTCTCAGTTGCCGGCGGAGCAACGTGACCCGGGCTGCTGTCCCCGGCGTCGCGTTTGGACTCGATAGGCTAGACATTTCTAGCCACAGCTGACAGCCGGTCGCGCAAGTTATCGACGATGTCGCCGACACTCTCCCGACTGCCGAGGGTCAGCGTCACCTCTCGAGCGGAGTTCGAGATGTCACGCACCTCCAGCGGCCCCTCGAACGGCAACTCGTCAGCCGGGATGGACGTAACGAGCGACCGACTCGGGTCGGTCTCCCGGATGGTCACTTCAGCCTCCTCGAGCGGGGCGGCGACCTCGCGCACCACCGCCAAGGCGAGCTGTTCACACTCCCGGTCACTTGTCGCATCTGGGAACGACTGGCGGAGCGTCCGCGGGTCGGCGACGGCGGGCTGTGTGTACGACCCCTCAAAGCGCCACTCATAGTCGATCTCGTACTGCGTGCCGGGTGTCATCGACCCACCCTCGAGGATGGTAATCGTCCCTTCGGAGTGACCGATGACGTAGTCGAGACCACGCTCGTACTGCGTCGAGCGGTCGCCGGCGTCGTACACCGTCTCTGAACCCGTGTCGACCGGCCCCTCGCCGAGGCCGACGTTGAGGCCGTAGTCGTTGGCCGTGAAGGTCTCGCCCTCGATGCTCGAGGTCTTACCCTCCGCGATGACGCGCTGGTAGGAGCCGTCGATCGACCGCTGACCGCTGAAGGAGACGAGCGTCGGCTCGGCGTCGGCGAGGCGCTGCCCGGGTTGCGTCCACTCGATGCGGTACTCGGCGTCCGCGTTCGGCGCCCGCCGGAGCTCCCAGATGAAGTCGCCGGCGTCGGCGATCCGGTTGAGGAGCTCCTCGATCGTGCCGCGATGGACGAAGTCGAGCAGTACAGGCGTGTTGACGAGATCGCCGAAGAGGTTGAGGAAGTCCAGCCGCTGCGGCTGGTCGCCGAACTGCCCTGACTGCGAGCCGGAGTCCTCGCGACCGAGCGTCACGCGTGCCTGGATGAGCTGGGTGGCGTCGGCGAAGTCGGTCGCGAACGAGGTCGTGTCCGTTGCCTCACTCCACGCAGCGGTCTGGTCGTTCCGCAGCGCGAGCGCCTCCGGCGCCCCGCCGCCCGCCAGCGTGACGTCCACCTGCCCGGCGACCACCTGCTCGACCGACGTGATCGGCTCGAAGACAACGTCGATGTCGGCCGGGCGCTGCTGCCACCCGGTGACGACGCCGTCGACTGGCGTGATGTCCTGGTCGATAGGGTAGCGGTCGTCGCGAACGTGGGCGAAGTCGAAGTAGAGCTCGCCGCCCGACGTAACTGGGATCTGGACCTCCAGCGAGTAGCTTCCCGGCGTGAGGTCGCCGTCGGTGTTGAGAATGATCTGGTAGGAGTCGAGTTGGAACTGGCCGCCGGTGTCGTTGATGCCGCCCTCGCCGAACGACTCGACGACGGTCTCCGAGCCGTCGGGATCGGTCCGCGTGAACTCGAGGCCGGGGGCGGAGTCCGGCGGGATGCCGTAGACGATGACGGCCTGAGCCTCGCCCTCGGGGATGGTGTGTGCGAGCGTGAACTCTACCTCACGTCTGTCGCCAGATTGTAGGTTCACTGACCCGCCGCCGGACCACTCACCACCCTGCGTCGTGTTGACTAAGCCGCTCCCATCGGCGTCCTCGGCCTCGCGGAACCACCCGGTCGGCTCCGCGAACACCTCGTTGTTCTCGACCGTCAGCGGCGACGTCGCCGGGAACGGGTTGCCACTCCCTTCGATGCCATCGGTGAAGTCGCCGGAGTCGCTCGCCTGGAAGAGCCGCACGTCTTCGCGAGCACTCGTCTGCGGGTCGTCGACGTTCGCGACCCAGCCGAGTTCTTGCGTAATGACCTCTTCGGCGGCGATGTGAGCGTTTTTCTCGGGATACTCGATGCCGTCGACGTCGTCCTCGAGGGCCGTCCCACCGACAGCCACCAAGACGTTGCGTGTCTCGTCACGTTCGACGGTCTGCAGCTCGTCTATCGGCAGGCGGGTGCCGTCCGTCCACGCGCGGACTGTGGATCCTTCGACATCGTGGTCCTCCCACGTCGACGAGCGCGGGACAGGCACGCGGATCTCGGGCTGGCCGTTGAGCCGCGGGTGCCATTCGGCGCCCTCGAGCACGGTGGGCGTGAGCGTGTCGCCCGAGGGGTGTTCAACCTCGATAAGCCAGCCCGTCGGCGGGACACGCCGATCGCGGACGCCGTTGAGGGCTGGTGTGGTAGCCGTATCGAAGTTGGATTCGGCGCTCGTATACTGCGTGTACGACCGGATCCGATACTGGTACTCGCGATTTGGTTGGACCGTGTTGTCCGTGTACGATTCGGTGTTCGGCCCAACGTCCTCGAGGATGCTGTCGCGCCCCCAAGAGCCGTCGGGGCGCCGCAGCTCTCTGATGACCTCTTGACCGTTCTCGTTGTCGGCGTCGTCAGTCCACGCAAGCTCCGTGGTGGTCTCGTCGACGGCCGTCGCGGCGAGGCTGTTCGCGCCGGGGAACTGCGTGATGATCGTTATCGGCGTCGTCCACGCGCCCGTCCGGTAGGTTGTCTCTGTGCGGCCCCTAACCTCGTAGCGCTCACCATCCTCGCGGCCGACGAACTCGAACGCGACCGTGTCGAAGGGGCCAATAAACTCGCCGAAGCCGACTGCGGTGCCGTCCCACGACCCCTCGCCCGTCTCGCGGATCTGGTAGCGTACCGAACCGTTGTTCGCCGATTCCGTCTCTCGGTCGACGGCAACCTCATCCTCGACGCCGTTGCCGAGTATGGGCTGGTCCTCATCGGGGAGTGTCGTCGTGAAACTGTTTGTCCCGCTCGCGGAGGATGCGTCCGTGGTGTTGGCAACCACGCGGGCGTCGTATTGTTGGCCGTTCAGCAGTGATAGAATGGAGGCCGTTTCCGTGGTCTGTGAAACAGTCGTCGCCGTCTGGTAGCTACCGCCATCGGGGCGGTATTGGACCAGCGTATTCCCGTTGTCATGCGAGGCCGACCACGACAGGGTCGCAGAGTCGTCATCGAAGCTCGTTACTGAGGGGTTGGTCGGTGCGGGTAGCGTTGTTGTATCAGAGGCCTCGTTCGACAGCTCGCTTTCGCCCACGCTGTTGACTCCGGAAACGCGGTAACGATAGGTCGTGCCGTCGTTCAGCCCACCGTCTGTAAACGATGTGCCGTTCGGTGTTCCGACGAGAGTGTCCGATGTATCTACCCCTGACGACGTGGACCTGTACACTCGGTACGAGTCCGCGTTGCTCGCGGACGACCAGTTTAAGAATATCTCGTCCGAGTTTTGTGTCGACGCGCTCAGGTTCGTCGGAGCGTCGGGGGGCGCCTGATACGATATGACGATTTCGCGACCCGATGAAGTGTTGGCTTGGTCGGTTGTGGTGGTGGTAAAACCGTCCGTGTACGACGACGCGCCGCCGCCGCCGCCGGCATCCGAGTCGGTAGATACGCCGCCACCGCCTCCGTAGTAGCCGCTCCCTCCGCCGCCGGCGGCGGTAGATGTGCCTCCCAACTCGTTTGCGGTTCCGCCGTTGGTTCCTGACCCTTCGGCGTCTTGGTCGTTAGAACCCCCGTTACCGGCCGCGGTTTGGGTACCACCCTTGCCGGCTTGGAAATGGTCCGTTATGATATCCGTTCGTTGTCCTGTTTGTCCAGTGTCTCCGCCGGCGTTTCCACCAGTGCTGTTGGTGCTGTCGGTTTCCTCGGCGATCCCACCCCCACCGCCGCCCGCCGCGGCCACGATGTCCGACTGTCCGGTCCCGTTTTTGTGAATCACCGAGCCGTCGCCGCCGTCCCCCGCGCTTGCGGTGTAGTCGACGCCGAAGACCGAATATTCAAACGATCCACCGCCCCCGCCGCTGTAGAACCGTATGTACAGGGTGTCTCCGCCACTCACCGGGAGCGTGCCAGCAATCTCCCGGCCGTCGCCGCCGGCTGTCGTATCAGCCTCACTGCCGGTGTCGGAACCGTCTTCGCCCGGTTCGCCGATGAGGGTAACATCGACCTCGGAGACACCAGCTGGGACGGTGAACGAGTCGTTGCTTGTGTATGTGTTTGTGGGCATCAGCGACGCACCTCCTCACGGGCGACGAGCCCCTGCGTGGCGCCCGTCTCCACGATGCTCGTCGACGCGATCGGCTCGAGCAACGCCTCCAGGTCCGGCGGGATCTCGGCCGTCACGCTCTCGGGGATCCACACCTCCAGCGCGGAGCGGCCGCGCTCGAGCTCGACGTCGACGGCGAAGACGTCGCCCGCGTTCGTCCCGGCGACAGCCTCGAACTCGACCTGCGCCGCGACGCGGGCCTGGCCGATGTGCGTCAGGTCGACATCGGCGGGCTGCCAGTCCGTGTCGAGATCGGCGTCGTACTGCGGCAGGTCGACGGCCGTCCAGCTGTCCGAGCCGGCGTCGTACGTCTCGGCCTCGAGCGCGGCCGTGGCGTCGGCGTTCGTCGGCTCGTCGATGGTGAGGCGGAGCAGGCCGTTGCTCAGGGCAGCAGAGCCAGCGAACTCGTGGTCACGGGCGAACACCGACTGCCATGCCCGCACTCGGCCGGAGTCGCTCTCGATGTACTTCGTGTCCCGACCACGCGTGTCATAGACGCGGACGTCGACAGCCGGCTGGGCGTCCTTCGCGACGTCGTAGATGTACACGGGCTCGTCGATTGTCTCGGCGGTGGCATCGAACAGATCGACGTCGCCGAACTCGGTCTGGACAGTCGACACGGGCGTCGGCCGTACTCGCTCAGTCGGCGACGACGTCGAGTCGATGGCGCGGACCATGCGAGCGGCCGCCGGGATGCCCACCAGTCCGTCCGTGTCGTTCCCGAACGAGTGGCCGGGCGAGGGCTGTGAGGGCGACGTGTCGAGTGACTGGAACTGTGACTTCCGCGTCCCGGCGTTCGTCAGCGACAGGGTCCACTCCCAGATGTCACGCCCGCCGGCGTGGACGGGTTCGACCTCCGCGCTCTCGATCTGGTAGTAGCCCGCGCGGTTGCCAGCGCCGCCGTACAGCGGCACGGCCGACAGCGCCGAGTCGGCGAGCTCCTCGAGCTCGGTCGCGAGTAGTTCGGAGTAGTACGTCCCGTAGGCGTACCGTCCCGTGAGCGTGAGGTCGGCCGCCTGCGAGGAGAGCGCGTCGACGATCGCGTCGCTACCGAGGACGCCCTGCTCAGAGAGTTGCGTCCCGAGCGCATCCTGCTCTGTCGGGACCGTCGCCTCCGGAATGGGTATCTTGTAGATGGTCGTGGTCATGGATCAGTAGTCGCTGAGGGTGTCGCCCAGCTGGTCGACGGCGTCACTAGCGGCCTCGGTGAAGTCATCGATGGCCTCGTCGACGTCGGGGACGAGCGTTGTCTTCTCGAACTCAAAGGTGTACGAGACGACGGACGGCTCGTCGATCGGTTTCTCCGTGCGCACCGAGAGGAGCGCGACTGGCACGGGCTCGTTGTACACGCCCGCCTCGGCCGCGTAGGTGCCGTCCGACCACTCACCGGTGTAGAGGAGCAGCTGCCCGCCGGAGTCGGTGCGTGCTTCGGACAGCCACCGGTAGAGGACGTCCCGTTTCGTCTCCGGCGGGACGTCGCCTGCGGCGTCGTACGCGGTCGCCTCGCCAGCGCTGCTCGAGCCGTCGCCCCAGCGGAGGTCGTCGTCACCACGGCCGACCGTGGCGGTGTAGTTGAACTGGTTGCGCCCGGCGCCAGCATCGAGGTGGAAGCCAGCCCGTCGGTCAAGGTCGGCGTCCGGAAGGATGTCGGTCGGATCGAGGTTGCTGGCCTGTGCGTACAGCTCGCTCAGGACCTGGCCTCGGCCGCCGACGAGGTAGTCATGAGTGAGCTCACGGTTGGGTTCGAGGTCTCCCTTGAGTTCGAAGACGCCTGTTCGGTCGAACGCCGATACTTCTAGAACGGCTTTTGAGTGTAGTGGCATTGGGCTATGATCGGTTTATGAATGGCCTCGCGAGTTGGGCGAAGGATTATCGGGGTGCTGTCCGAGACGTCCAGTATGAGCGTTGACTTGGAGATCGACCAGCCCTCTACTCCCGGTCAGTCAGAGGACAGCACCCGCAGTGGGCGAGGGTACATCGGGAGGATCCTCGCTGGCCCTGGTGTCTCACTGGTTTTGATGGCTGTCGTGAGCCTCGCGACGTGGACGGGTGTCCAAGCCAACAACGTCGATCCGTTCGTGCTCCAAGCCCCGTTAACAGAAGACTGGTGGCAGCTCCCTCTGTCAGTATTCTCTCATAGCGGGATGCCACACCTCACCGGGAACGCGACGATGATCGCCCTCTTCGGCTCTATCGCCGTCTTCTCGTCAAGTGTGATCCGGTATCACACATTTTTCATCATCTCTGGTATGATTGCTGGCGCCGCACAAGTCCTCGTGACAGGTGCGATCGGCGACCCAGGATCTGTCCTCGGCGCGAGTGGCGCCGGGATGGCACTGATGATGTACGTGTTGATATCTAATGATATCTCTTCACTCCTTCTCAACCGGGTTTCTCGTACTGCAGCTGCCGGGCTCGTTGTCGCTGCTGCAGTCGCGATAACGCTGTGGAGCGCAGCCATTCAGATCGCGAATGTGGCTCATCTCGCTGGTGCGCTCATCGGTGGCGTTGCGGGGTACTTCCATCTGCTCCGCTCTCACTAATGCTGTTAATTTGTGATCTCGCGCTCCAACTCGTCGAGATTCGATCGCAGGTCGTTAATCTCTCGTTCGAGGTCGACGATATCACGCTCGACGTTCTCCTCGATCTCGGTTACGATCCGATCGGCGAGGCGGTCAAGTCTGCGCGGGTCGACGTCGACACGGTAGGTCGGTGAGTGGGTGACTGAGACATCCATCTGCCCTCCACCTGTGCCGCTCGGTCTGTTTCCGCTTCCGAAACCTCCAGACGTGAACGGATTAACCGTGTCGAATCCACGGCCGAGGGCCTCAAACGGACGTCCAACTGGCGTGCCTCCTTCACCTAGCCGCTTCGTCACTGACGCCGGTGGGCTACCTGGGAGTAGCATGTCTGCCCCCCTCGCACCCGCATCGTCAAGTGCGCTGCCAGTCCGTTGTAATAGCCCTCGCCTAGAGCCACCACCACCTCGGTTTGAACCAGAACGTGTGTCTAAAGAGACAGTTATCGGGCCAACATCTTGGACTGGTAGCGTCGTGTCTTCGACAGGGAGTGGATCTCGGTTGACAGCAATTGAGTCAGGAGCATCGATACTCGGGAGCTCGGGGACAGAGAGCGGCGGGATATCCGGAACCGGTACTGGCCCACCAATAGGACCATCTGTCCCGTTTGTTGGATCCTCAACCTCGATCTTCCACCCTGGTTTTCGCACGGTGAGTGGCGCCCACTCCGGCTTTGCGATATCGCTTGAGACACTAACATCCGAGTTCGTGATCGCGGAGCTGATAGTGTTACCGAGTGCAGATGCGGCTGTCCCGGTGAGAACATTCGTAAGCGTCTCCGCGACCGTGTCGCCCGCTTCGATCGCGGCATCGCCGGCGGTCTCAGTAGCGGATCCGAGCAACTCCGTGAAGATCCCCCCGGCGCCGCCACCATCACCGCCGCCGACCTTGTCCTCTATATCCTCGAGGTAGACGACGGCGTCCTCGAGTAGTTCGGTGCGTGTCTCGGCGAGCCGCATCGAACGCCGCGCCCGCCGACCACGCCCTCCGCCACTACTCCCGGCCGACTGCGCCGACATCGACCCGCCGTCAGTGACACCGACCGCAGTCGTGCCGATGCCGTCTTCGATCTGCTGTTGGACGTTTTTGAGGTCGCCCTCGTCAACAGTAAGGGAGAGCTCGGCGGATGTCTCAAAACTCATAGTGGGCCTCGGGCAGCGTGGTATGCGTCAAGCAATTCAAGGTAGCCGGTCGGTGTCGCGTGGATCTCCTCAAGTGAGAGGCCGTGCGCGAGCCCGACCACGATCAGGTAGTCGAGTCGGGCGTGGGTGTCGACGTCCCCGAGCTCTCGCTCGCCGTCGAGGACGTCGAGGACCTGTTTCCCGCGACACCGAGCGCGTTCGATCGCCCCTCAACCCACTCGACGAACGCCGGGTGGAGACCAGCGATGTTCGCGAACGTCTCGGAGAGCTCGCCCTCGACGTACGGGGCGACCTCGCTCGCGGCGGCCGCGTACCAGAGCCGGCGCTCCTTCTCGCCGGCGTCGTCGGGGATCTCGCGGTGCATCATCGCTTCCTCGCCAGCCGTGAGGGCGCCGACTGTCACCTCGGTGTCTTCGCCCCACTCGTCAGCCTGCCACTCAACACCGCGACGGAGGTACTTTAGCCGGTCGCGCTGGTCGCTGACGGCGTCGGCCTCCTCCGTGCCCTCGTCGAGCTCCTCCAGATGCCCCTCGAGGGCGCCGATGTGCTCGTCGAGCTCATCGAGCGCCTCGGCGAGCGTCGTCGTCTCACTCGCCAGCATCAGGCCGTCACCTCGGTGGCGCTGACGTCGCTGACGTGATAGTCGATCGGCTCCGAGAGGTCGGCGTCGGGCGCTACGAGGTCGGACCACTCGTAGCTGGTTGGCTGGAGGTCCGAGAGCGTGTAGGTGATCGTGTCACCCTGGCCGTTCTCGAGTGCGAACTCGCCGGGGACCTTGCCGACCTCCTCGTAGGCGTTGGTGTCGACGTCGTCGACGGCGAGCGCCAGCTGGTCGCGCTCCGTGAAGACGGCGTCTGTCGAGAAGCTCGGCTCGATCGCGTCGACGACCGCGTCGTACGGGTGTCGGTCCTGCCCGCGGCGGAAGCGGGCGAGCCCCGACAGCGACAGCGTCGCGCTCTGCATGAGCGGCTGGGCGAGCCCGTCGACGCTGAAGGAAGCGCCGTGCCAGCTGTAGGCGTCGGCCTCCGAGGGCTGCTGGATGTCCCCGTCCGCCGGCGCCGTCACGTCGTCGGGCTCGTCGCCGTAGAGGATCGTCAGCTCAACGGTGACGTCGTCGCCCTGCTGGTAGTTGATCGACGCGTCCTGGACGACGGCGCCGGTCGGCGTCCGCGCCTCGGTCGTCCCGTCAGGGAGCTCGGTCGCGAGGTACCACGTCGCCGACGGGGCCCGCATCGGGCTGTTCGGCAGGTCCGTCCCGGAGTCCGCGAAGACGAGGTCGTGGAAGTTCGCGTCGGTGAGCGTCCAGGAGATCCCGTGCGCGCCCTCCCAGTTACCTTCTCGCGAGCCGGCGGGCGTCGGGTCGTCCGGGTGCCGGCTCCGCTCGAGTGCTTGGTCGACCGAGAGGTCCGAGACCGTGATGTCGATGCCGGGCTGGATCCACGTCGGCGTCCCAGGAAGGGTGCCGTACGTGTCCTCAACCGCGTACGCGACCGTCGCACTACCGGCGCCGGTCACGGCTGTTCACCTCGTGCTGTGGTATGAGTGTCGGAAAACATGGTGTCAGTCAGTGTACCCGCGGAACTGCACGTCGAACTCGGCGCGGTAGAAGTCCTTGTGGTCACTCAGCTGCTCGTCGATGTTCGTGATCGTCAGGTCGCAGTACGTGACGCCCGGCCGCCCGACGTCCGGGTAGCTCATCTCGGCACGGACGGCGTCGAACACCGCGCGGAACAGCGCGTCGAACGTCGGGGCGCCGTCCTCGCCCTCGGGGTGGACGTGGCCCCACTCGCCGCCGTCACGCGTGAGCGCCTCAAGTCGGATCGACGCCGTTGCGACGAGCTCGTACCGCTGGTTCGGGCCCGCCGGCGTGGGGTCGGTCGTCTGGCTCGCGACGCCGACGAAGTTGGCTGCCTCGAGGTCTTCCTTCCGCGTGTACAGCGGCGCCTGCATGTCCAGCGACGACCCCGTCTCGTAGACACGCGAGGTGTCACGGTCGACGCGCCGGAGCGGGTGGTCCGCCGGCTGCGCGTCGACGACGTCGGCGAGCGCCTCCAGGAGGAACTCGACTTCGTGCGTACTCATGCGAACCTCCGTCGGAGCCAGTTGAGTGTGTCCCGGATGAACCGCGACTCGGGCAGCCCCGACACGTTCGTCTCCGGGAGGAACACGCGCCAGCCGTCGCCTTCCTGCTCGAACTCTTCGCGAACCCACTGCGGCGGGTCCTCCCAGATGAACGAGAGGACGGGCGCTTCGTCGGCCTCGACGACGTGGTCGACTGTGCCCCGCTCGAAGAAGATCGCCGGCTCGGGCCAGCCCCATCGGACGACGACGCGACCCTTCCGCCTCTCGACTCGGGTCTCGCCGGCCTCGATGATCGACTGGACGTCGTAGTCGTGCTCCCGGCCGTACGCCTCGAGGATGTCGTGGGCGTGCTCCTGGACGGCCGACGCGATCTCCTCGCGAGCGTGCTGTTCGGCCTCGTCGAGGATCGCCTCGCGAGCGTCCGCTTTAAAGTTCGGAAGCGTCGTCATCCGGAACCCTCCTCGTCTGTGTCGGTACCCCCGTCGGAGAGCTCCTGGGCGTCCTCGACAGCGTTCGACATGGTCCGTGGGCCATACACCGCGTAGCCGCTCGCGAGCAACAGCGCGAGCACGACGACGTCCCACAGCGTGCCGAGCGGGTCGCCGACGATCTGCCCGCGGACCCAGAGCCCGAGCACGACCAGGATGACGAGCGTTCCGACGCCGGCGCGGAGCGCTCGGTAGGGGCGGGTCGGCGAGCTCATCGGTACACCTCGAGGAGTTCGTCGGCCTTCTCGCGCAGTTGGTTGGGTGCCTGTGCAACGCTGGTGCTGGTGTTCATCACTTGAGCTCCATCAGGAACTACTGGGTCTGGACCTCGGCCCCAGCAGGCGTCATCGCCGTTGTTCAGTCAGCCAGTTCGGGGCGGACGGGGACGCCCTCCCACGTCGAGTGGCACGAGCGGCACAGCGAGACGAGATTCTCCAGCGCGTTCGCGTCCTCGGGCTCGGCGAAGGTGCGGACCGGACGGACGTGGTGGACGTCGAGGTCCCGATCGTCGTCGCCAGGGGCGTGTCCGCAGGACTGGCAGGTGTGGCCGTCGCGGTCGAGCGCCTTCCGCCGCTGCTCCAGCCAGTTCTCGCCGTAGTAGGGTTCGTACCCGCCTTTCCAGTTGAAGTGGTCGGGGCCGCCCATTTGGGTGCTCTTCCAGTCGGTGTAGCACCCCGGATCGCAGAAGACGTTCTGGCCCTCCACCGACGACGGGTATCGGGTGACGTCGCTTCCGCAGTTCGCGCAGGTGAACGTCTCCTTCCCACCTTCCCAGGAAGCCGATTCTTCGCCGGTGCGGGACCTATGCCACTTCTCACGGCAGTCCGTGTTCTTACAGAAATGGCGATCGGCCTTTCGGTGGTTCTCGGGCAACACTCGAACATCGTCGCCGCACCACGAACACTCCGTCTGGATCCCGGCGATGCTCTCGCCGTGCGCCATTTTGTGGTGGCACTTCATCCCACGGGCATTCTCGAAGTCGTCCCTCCCGCACGTCGGACATTCTGGGCCCGACGGTTTGTTGACGAGCGACTCGTCGTGGACGAGCTTGTGGTGGCGTTTCAACCCTGCCTCGGACGGTAGCACGTCGCCGCACGTCGGGCACTCGGGGCCATCGGGCTCGATCAGGCTTTCGCCATGAACCTGTGCATGATGGCTCCGCATCCCCTGCGCGGACTTGAACGATCGGTTGCAGGATGGACACTCGGTAGGCTCTTCCGTTCCGCGGTCTGTCTTAGACATGCTTCGTGTGCTCCACGAAGCGCGGTCGGACGCCCCAACGTCCGGCCTTTTCAGGCGTCGCGCTTCGTGATTCTGTAGTAGCACGCTTCGCATGTGAATCCTCGGGTTGTTACCGGTAGACGGAGAGCAGATCATCCGCCTTGGACCGCATTTCGTCCGCTTTTGTTTCCACACCGTATATGGTTGCGTTCTGGGGTATTTCTACGACTGCTTCTTCAACCAGTTCAGCCCCTACACGGAGTGCTACTGCTCGCCGAACATTTCTCGGAATTCCTGAATGGCCATAATCCAAGTCAATATATACTGCGTTACTCAGACTGGCCAGGTCGTCGTCCATGGCGTGGACGTCGAGGTAGAGCTCGGAGACGCCGCCGTTGTTGACGCGGACCCAGTAGTCCTCACCACGGTGCTGGTTGCCGACGCCACCGGAGTACTCCTCACTGGCGACCCAGTCCTCGAAGGCGCCCTCGGCCGTCACCACACTCAGCGTGTTCACCGCCTTGACGTCCTTCCGGTTGAGCGTGAGCCGAGTGTACGCCGGAATCGTCTCGTCGACGGGCGGCTCGAGTGCTTCGTTCGGACCGAACGCGATCCGGATTTCCCGCTTCGGCTCGCGACGGTCCTTTCGCCAGCGGTCACTGCGCGGGTCGGACTCGAGCAGCGCGTCGCTGTTCTCGCGATAGCGATACCGGTCGCGCTCGCTCGCGCCGTGTACCATCCCCGCCTGCGTCTGGATGTCGTGCTCGTCGTCGCGCGACTTCGGCGCCGTTGGGATGGTGACCGCACTCGCCTCACTAATCCCGTCGGGCTCGAACCAGTGCCGCTTGAGCGTCTTCTCCAGCGGCTCGGTCTCGGCGAGGATCGCGTCGACGGCGATCTGTTCGTCCTGGCCGACGTCGCCGGGGAGGTCGGCCTTCCGCAGCGCTCGGCGGACGTCCTCAAGCGTGCAGTATCCGACCTCGCTCATGGGTTAGCCCTCCAGCTCCGCCCGCCGCTCGCCGACGGCATCCTGGACGCCGGTGCGCTCGGAGGCCTCGCCGATGGCTTCGAGGTGGTCATCCACCTCGCCGGCCGCGATGGCCTCCTCGATTGGCGGGACGTTCTGGCCCAGGAACTTGTCGAGGTCGAACTCCTCGTCGTCAGCCTCGTCGCCCTCGTCCGACGTCTCCGCACTGTCATCGATGATCCGGAAGTCACCACGCTCCTCGCTGAGGTAGGTGGCGAACTCCTCGTCGACGTCGACACGGTCGCCGATCGACACGCGTTCGTCGATTCCTCGAAGCAGTACCTTGCCGCCAGTGACTTTCTCTGCGACCGGCATGATCAGGCGTCGGCCGTGAAGCCGATCTCCCCGAGGCTCGTTCCGTCGTAGCCTCGGTAGGTGTTGCTCTCGGTGTCGAACCAGACCTCACCGCCGTTGAGGTCCTCGACCGGTGGATCGCCGGCGACACGACCGAGGTAGGTCTGTCGCAGCATCGCGTTCGTAGTGGGTGCGTCAGTCATCACTCACCTCAGGCGGTGGGCGTCTCGAGATCGGTCACGAGCACGCCGGCCTGCTGCTCCTTGATCTGGAAGTCGAACTGCCCCTCCAGCCAGTTGCGCGAGTGGAGCCGCTGCTCGTGGACCTTGTCGGTGTCCGTGGACTGGTCCAGCTCCATCTCCTCGAACAGCCCGAATGCGAGGTTGTTCGGGTCGGTGAACATCATGTACTCGTCGGGGAAGCCGTTGACACCGACGAGGTCGTAGCTGAACGGCGTGATGTCCGAGTCGCCGAAGATGACGGCGCTGCCGAGCGGGTCCTCGCGCTCCGTGAGCGACATCGTGTAGCTCTGGACCTGGTTCGGGCTCGTCATCAGCACCGGGCTGTAGGCGTCGCTCTCGCGGTAGCGACTGTCCAGCGTCTGGATGGTCTGGTCGAACAGCGACGTGTCCACCGGCTGCGGGTTGCCGCTCCCGTCCGTGTTCGCGATCGAGGGCATCGAGCCCGCGTCGGCCGTGGCCGTGTCCTCGAGTCCGATCCGGGTGCTGTCCCCGGCGTCGTCGGTGGACTGAGTGTCACCCTCGGCCCGAGCGATCCACCCGGTGAAGGTGTTGTCGAGCTCGGCGGCGCCACCGATGCTCTGGAGGTTGCCCGAAGAGGCGCCGGCGCGAATCCCCATCAGTCCGAGGTCGTTGCCGTAGCGCTCGATGAACTGGTCGACGATGTAGTCGCCGAACTGGTCGGGCCCGTAGTGGGTGTTCTTGAGCGCGTCGCGCTTCGGCTCGACGAGGATGTAGTAGGACTTGTCGGTCGCGTTGAACTTGACCGTCCCCGACTCCGCCTCGGAGTTCTCCGTCCGCGAGCCCTCCTCATCACGGGTGTGCCCCGACAGGCGCGGGACGCCGAACTGCGGCACCTCCATCTCGAGACGCGCGAGCGTCATCGTGTCGGCCATCCCGAGGATCTGGACGCCCTTCTGCATCCGGTCCAGGAACTCCTCGGTGACGTCGACGGGCAGCTGGAAGCCGTCGAGCTCGGCGAGCCCGATGTCCTTCTGCGACAGGCTGTTCATGTTCTGATTCCGCACTGCGTCGATGGTAGAGTTGGTACTCATCTGTAGATCACTCCGTTAGGACAGGGCCGCACCGAGGTCGTCGAGCCCGGACTCCTTGCCGCCCTCTCCATCGCCGCCGGCCGACCCGGACAGCTGGTCGCTGCCGACGCCGCTCTGTCGAGAGATGCTGTCGAGCCGCTCGCGCAGCTCCTTGATCTCGTCCTCGACGCCGTCGCCGGCGTCACCGTCGTCGATCCCGAGAGCGGACTTCGCCTGGCTCTTCGGGACCTCGTGCGTCTCGCCGTCGATCTCGAGCTCGACGGTCGGCTCCTCACCCTTCAGCGCTGCCGTGAGAGTCTCGACCGTCTCGGTGAGCTCCTTGATCTGTTCCGCGTTCTCCTCAGCGAGGGACTTGCCCGCGTCCCCGCCGTCGTCGCTTCCGTCGCCGCCGTTGTCGTTGCTCATGGTAGTGTCGTCGGCGGACTTCGAGCCGCCGTCATCGGCCGGCGTGTCGCCACCGGCAGCGTCCTTGTCGTCCTGTCCGTCCGCATCGTCGACGTCGTCAGCAGGCGCCTGGGCATCGCGATCAGCCCGCTCGGCCCGGGTCGTGGATCGACCGTCGGCGTCGCCGCTCACTGTGAGCAGGTCGACGAGCGTCTTCGCGGCCTCCGTGACCCGGCTCTTCGTCCCGGGCTCGTTCGATCCCTCGACCTCGATAGCACGGTTGAGGTGCTCCCACAGTCGCTCGGCGTCCTCCTCCGAGTGGCCGCGGGCCATCGCCTCCTCGATGAAGCCGTCCGGGTCACCGAGGTAGTCGCCGAGGCGCTTCTCCGCGGCGCCGGACTTCGCTGACGCCTCGAGGATCTGGGCGTCAGGGACCGCGGGGATGTCGACCGCAGACACCTCGCGGATGATCCCGTCGATGAGCTCGTATACGAGCTCGTCGCCGAGTTCGTCGGGCACCTCGACGTCGTCGAGCTCCTCCTGCTCGTACGGGCCGTTCCAGTCGACCTGGACAGCGCCGATCGAGTAGCCCGAGATGATGTCGTCCTGGATGAGCCCCCAGAGGCCGTCGTCGTTGATGGTCCACTCCTGGACCCACGCGCCGGCGTCGACGGTCTCGCCGCCGATCTCCTCGCTCTCGTCGAGGACCTCGTTCCGCTCGAGGTCCATCCAGTCGTCCGGGAAGACCGCGTGCATCACGCCGCCGCCGGCCTGGCCTGCCTCGTAGAAGGTGGCGAACTGGTCGGCGAACGACCGGAGCGTGTCCTCGCGGACGTAATCGTTCTGGAGGTCGGCCTTGTCCGGGACCATCACGATCCCGGCCGCGACCTGCTCGTCGTCCTCGTCGTCCTTGGTGACGAACTCGACGTCTTTGCGGAACGCCGTGTTTCCTGCCTGCTTCACCGAGGGCATGTGTCAGCCCTCCTCGTCGTCATCGTCGGCGGCATCCGCGTCGGCGTCCTTGGTCTTGTCGAGCTTCTGGGCACGACCGGTGCCGAGGACGCCACGCTTCTCGCCGCGCTCTGTGTTCTTGTTGCTCATGTGGTCTCGTAGAATCGCACCCGGTCGTGCCTCGCTCAGGGGAGTCGGGAGCTCCCTGGGTCATCGGCAGGCCGGCTAGATGTCGCTCGGGACGTCGTCGGGGACGTCACCGGCGTCGGGTGTCGGCCCCTCTGGCAGCCGGTCGTGGAAGTTCGTGATCTCCAGGTAGGGGTACTCCAGCCGGATGTTGTCGTAGTGGTAGCCGCCGTGGCTGCCGGCGTTCGCGAGCGCGCTCCACTCGCTCGCCGGGACGTCGACGTACACGTACAGTGACGACGCCCCCTCGTTGCGAAGGAACGACAGATACAGCTCGTTCTCCCCGAAGTCGTAGAGTCCTTCGTCGAGGTTCGAGCTCGAGAACTGCATCTGCTCGATCGGGTCCTTGGTGGTGAGGTCGCTCTTGACCGCGTCCCACTCACGCTCGCCGATCTTGTTCTCTTCCGGCGGCTCGTGGACGGCCTCCGTCTCGCCGCCACCAGCGACGTCGCCGGCGACCTCCGCCTCGAACTCCGCGAGCGTCATGTCGCCGTAGGGCTCGCCGAGCGGGTCGAGCCCGAGCTCTTCGCGCGCCTCGTCGACGGTCCCGACGCCGGCGAGCCGCATCGCCCGGACACGCTGCTCGGCCAGCTGCGCCTCTTCCTTGGGCTGGTCCGCGCCGCGGAGCTCGTACTCGATCGTCCAGTCGGTGACGCCCAGCGCCTGCTGGTGGATGACCTGGTAGAGCCACTCGGCGAACGTGTGCTGCTCCGGCTGGATGACCTCGAGCGCGAAGTCCTTGTCCTGCTGGTCGGAGTTGGAGCGGTTTGACGTCCCCGTGTTTCCGATCTTGATCGGCGGGACCTCCAGCACCTTCGCGATCTCGTGTTCGTTCTTCTCGCGGAACTGACGGAAGTCCATCTCCTCGCTGATTCCCTGCCCCATCGGTTCCAACTCGATCTCGACGTCCTCGTCGAGCTGGCTCTGGAACTTCTCGACCTCGAGGACGACCGCCCGGTGAGACTCCTCGCGAAGACCGTTGAGCATCTGCCGGAGATCCCGCTTGGACTCCTCGGAGAGCTCGCCGCCGGTCACCTTGATCACCATGCGCGGGATGGTGTCGTTGTCGAAAAAGTCGCGGTTGTAGTCCTTCGCGGCCTCGTCCGCCGAGATCGTCCGGATGGCGCTCACCCAGTCCGGGACGCCGTAGTCGTCCTCGAGGATGGACGGGTTCGGGATGAAAATGAGCTCGTTCGCCGGCGCGTTCTCGAGCCCATTGGCATCGCCGGTGGTGACGTCGCCTGTCTCCCGGTCGACGAAGATGGGCTCGCGCTCGTCACCCTCCGCATCGCGGTAGCGGACTGTGGGCTCGTCACTGGTCTCGTCGATGACGACCTCCTGTCCGCGGTACCGGTCGCCGGCCTCGCCGAAGTATCGCCGCTTGCCGTTCCGGACCTGGACGTACCCACGACTCGCGACGTCCGCGATGTCGCCGTCGACGTACCGGCCCTCCTCGGGGTGGCGCGGTTGGTCGAACCGGTTCTGTGGTCGCCGGACACGGATGGTGCGCGCCGGAACGTACGCGAGGCCAACAGGGCGGCCCTCCATGTCGGCGAGGATCTCGAGCGCGAGCCAGCCAACGCCGTGGTAGTCCTGCCGAGCGAGCTCCTTGACGCGCTCCGGCGTCGCCGGCGTCTTGGACTGGTTCGGCCCGGTCTGCCAGCGACTGTCGCGCCCTCGCCAGAAGTTACGGGCAACGGTGCGCTCGGCGTCGCTCGCCTCGTCAGCGTCGACGCCCTGCGCCGGGACGACGTCGAATCCGAAGCCGACCTCGTACCGTGACTTCTTGCGGATCCCCGTCGCGAGCGTCTCGTTGAGCTCAAGGAACGCGGCGAGCCGGTCCGGGTTGTACGGCGGGTTCACGCCAGCGTTGAGCGACTGGATGCGTCGATCGGGTATCTGCGTACTGTTCGGGCTCTTCGCGAGGTCGGCCTCGCCACCGAGCCCCTCGACGTGAACCTTCGTCTCGTGCGCGTCGTCGGTAGTGTCAGAACTCATAGGTAGCTCACTCCGCTAGAGTCGTCGTCATCGCCGTCGCCGTACTCGAACCGCCGCAGCCCCTGCTCGGCCATGTACCACGCCGCGATGAGGTCAGGGGTGTGCCCCGAGAGGCGGCCGTCATCGAGCTCGAGGGAGAGCGCCGCCTGGATCCAGTCCTCGCTCGGCTGGTGGCCGCGGTAGAACTGGATGCCGCCGTTCTCGACGAGCGTCCGCAGCCGCGGGATGCCGTTCTCCCACGAGTGCTTCTTCCCTGACGTCGAGATCCCGGTGACCTTCGCGCGGAGCTCCGGGGAGAACTCGATCGCGTCGTTGACGACGTACTGCTGCATCCCGTTGTCCTCGATGATGATGAGGGCGGGATCGTACCGGCGATCGTACTCCTGGAGTTGCGCCTTGATCGCCGACGGCGACATGCCCTGCTCGGCGTGGGCGTCCAGGAGCACGCGTTCGCCGGACCGCCGGAGCAGCTGGACGACGAACGCCGCGTCGTCGCCGGTGGGGCTCTGCGCCGGGTCATGGCCGACGACGATCGCTTCGCCACTCCCAGCGCGATACTTCCGTGGCGGCTCCCGCCCACGAATGGAACAGCCGCCGTCGTCGACGTCCAGATCGACGTCACTCGAGGAGAGGAGGTTGCCCGACGCACCCTGGATGGTGAGCGTGTACTCGCGCCAGAACAGGTGGTCGGCCATCTTCGACCGCTTGTCGGCGAGCCACTCGGGCCCCCGAGCCTTGGGCCAGAGGACCTGCATCGTCTCGCCGTCGCTCCACGGGTCCTCGACCTCCGTGTAGTACTCCGGGTCGGGCCGGCGCTCCTGCCAGTCGCCCTCGCTGCGGAACGACTGATCCCAGACGTCGAGGACCGCGGGGAACTCCCGCAGCGCGTACCCCTCGTACGTCCGGTAGTGCGACCAGATGTCGTCCGGGCGCTTCCGCGTGCCGACCATCACCGTACGCCCCTCGTCCTTGACCATCGGCTGGGCGACGCCGTCGACCCAGTTGATGATCTCCGAGGTCTCCCCGTCGCCGCGCTCCTTGATGATGTCGTCGTGGATGAGGACGTGCGCCCGGGCGCCCTCGATCGCACCGAACAGCCAGCCGGTCGTCAGCGAAGCGTCGTGATGGAACTCCTTGACCTTCTTCGAGTCCGTCTTCCGCGGCTTGTTCAGGTTGATCAGCCACGAATTCCTGTCGATGAACTTGTTGAGCTCGCGGTCGGCCTTCTCGTACGCCTGTGGCCGAGTGTTCATGCACCAGATGGCGCGGAACCCTGGCTTGTACTCGATACAGGCGACGAGGTACGCCGTGACGATCGTCGTCTTCAGCCCGTCCCGGTGACACAGCAGCGCGAGGTCGCCGTCGACGTCGGCGTCGCCGGCGAGGTGTCGCAGCCACTGACCGTGGTGTTCGGCGAGGGGGACCCAGTCGTCGGGCTCCTCAGCCATGTACCCCTGCGTGAGCTTGTTAGCGAAGTCGAGCCAGCACCCGTGTTCGAACGGGTTGTAGGCCGCTCGGATCTCCGTCCGGGAAACGTCGACCTCGGTGCGCTCGTCGACGACGTCGACGGCGTCGGCGGTGCTACTCACCAGCACCCTCCTTGAGGTCGGCCTCGCGGATGGCCTGGGCTGTCGCCTCGTCAAGCGAGAGGGTCGTGTCCAACTCGCCGTCGACGTTCATGTTGATGTCCGTCGAGTAGATGCCGAGGACGTCGCCCTTCTGCTCCTGGTACTTCGCCTGCTCGTTGCGGGCCATCGCCTGCCCCTTCGGATCGTCAACGTCGCGCTCGACGCCGACGACCGCCTGGTAAAACTGCGGGAACGTCCCGGCTCGCGCCGGCGCCGCCCCACGCCGGGCTCCGACCGGGTACTCGTCGCCGGCACGGAGGTGACGCTCGCCCTCGGTGAACATGAGGATGGTGTCCCGCTCCGTCGCCCACGCCGGCCGGTCCGAGTCCCCGGGTGGGACTTGGCGCCAGTCCGAGACCTCGAGCGGCTCCTCCTCGGCGCGCACGACCGATGTCTTCGGCGCCGCTGCCGTGATCGTCTCGTCGGTTGTGGCTTCCTGCTCCGCCTCTCGGGCCCGCTGGTACAGCTGCTCGTAGCGCTCGGCCGACTGGAGGCGGACGTCGGCGTGCTTGTTCTCGATCTGCTCGAGGATCTCCTCCTTGGGTGCCTCGTTGAGGTACCCTCGGACGGTCGATCGCGCGAACGACCCGATGCCCTCCTCCTCGAAGCGGCCTTGAATCTGCTCGACGTCGAGGTTGTCGAGATGGTGCCACTTCAGGGCGAGTGTGACACGGCGTTCGCGAGTAGACATGAGTGGTGAAGTGTTCTGCAGCGTTCAAGCAGGATTTATACTTTAAGGAGGGTCGGAAGGGGGCGGCGTCGACGTCGAGATGGCAGTCTAGTGCATGTCAGGGCACCGTACAGATCAGGCAGTCAGCGTCGTCGCACGTCTCGCGGTGGGATGTCTCCTCGTCGGCGACGCCCTCGATACACCCCCAGCACTTGTCGCGGTAGTGGCCGGCCGAGTTCTTGTTCTCGACCGGGTCACCGCACTGGTCACAGGCCGCCATCAGTCCTCCGTGTCGGACTCGGTCTGAATCTCGTTGTAGGCCTGAACGAGTGCGAGGTAGTCGCCGATCTCAAGGCCGTTGTACGCGCCGGCAACGGCGAGGGTGGCGACGGCGAGCAGTGTCGGGTCGCCGCCCCGGTACATGGCGTAGCCACCGATCCCGAAGATGCCGACGTTGACGATGATCGCCCGGAGGATCTTCAGCGTCTTCAGCATCGGTAGCTTCTCATCGTCCTCTTGGAGGGTGCTCTTGTACTCGTCGACGACGTCGTTGCGACAGTACCACGGCCGGGCAGGATGACGCGTCGTCATGAGACATCCATCAGGGGCTGGCAGTCGCATGGTCTCTCGGAGTCCAGACGGCACCCGCACTCTGAGCAGCGATTCGGTCGGTACGTCGATGGTCGGGGTGGGTCGGTTCGGGTCATCGTCCTAGTGGTAGTCGCGGAGGTCGAGCGGGTCGTCCATCTGGAGTGGAAACGGAGGGGTATGTCACTGCGTCTTGAAGGGCTGCGCCGGGGATCGAACCCGGGACGAGGTGGCGCCGTAGGGGGCTTGGGTCTCGCCGCTCCCAATAGGCGCTCTCGTCACCCGGCCACGGGCGCAGCAAGGCGGACGGACTTGTGAGGTTTGGGCGCTAGTGGACAGCAGTCAGCTCGCATGGCCGCTCACAGTCCGAACACGTAGAGGTGTCACGACGTGGGTGCCGTCCGCTCATGTGTCAGTGCACTCCCTCGGACGCTTGACCTGACCTCGCAGTGAAAAGCTACGATGCCACGCCCTCAGGAGATGGATCGACTCGGATTCGAACCGAGGCACGCGACGTCTTCAGCGTCGTGCTCTCCCAGACTGAGCTATCGATCCAGCCGCTCCACATCGGATTCTTCGACCCTGTAGGTGAGTCCGTCGACGTCGACCACTAGGAGGCCGTTCGGTCCAGAGACGTCGCCGGCGGGCTCGAAGTCGATCGCGTCGCCCTCGAGCTCGCGACCGGCGAAGTCGAACGCGACCCGGTTGTACTGCGAGGCGCTCATGCCGGGACCTCCCGCTGCGAGTTCGTTCGGTCAGCGCCGGAGCGAGTGATGGCACGACGGATGGCTGCCTCGGTCGCCTCACCGAGGCAGTCGTCGACGTGCTCGCCGTCGCGACGGCGCCGGAGTGCCTCTCGAGCGAGCGTCTCCCGGTCGACGGTGATGTCCTTTGCCTCGAGCGTGCGGATCGTGGCTTTGAGCAACTCGCGGAACTTCCCCATCGAGACCTCTCGCTCCTGGCACGGAGTCACTGAAGGCTCGTCGGCGTCGTCGAGCCAGCCGAGCGCCGTCGCGACTTTGTGTGTGTTGGTCCGGTGATCGTCCCAGTACCGGTCCCACGGCGACTCAGTCCCACAGCGGTCACAGAACGTCCCTTGCTGCTCGCCGACGGTGTCTGCGGGCCCGTAGTCGACCACGGTGTGATCACGGTGGCGCTCGTGGTGTGTCTCGTACTCCCGGCTGAGCCCAACGCGTGTCGGGCCCTGTCGCTCGACGCGGATGACTCTGTGACAGGAGTTGCACACGTCCGAGGCGTCAAGCAGGTGCTCGTGGTAGGCGGGTTGCTCAGTCATGATCTATCGACGTACAGAAAGGTCCAGGGCGACCGTCTCTCCGGCCCTGTCATACCGACCCCCGCGTGCGAGACGTGGGGTCGCCCGTCGCCGAGCTGCCGTCACCCGCGTGTTGCTTGGCCAAACGGTTATAAAGTAGGCTGAGTTCGGTAAACGAATTCGAGTTCTGTTGAAGCTCTTACTGTATTGTCGAGTTTTCCCGCGCTATCGACGGCGAAATATCGAAGCTCTCCGTGGCGGTTTCGACAACAACCTCTGATGAGTGTCGCGATTGATACCGCTTTCACTCATCTCATCGACAATATGTCTATTTAGTAGACTGGATGTGATCCCGGACGATTGTGCGGCCTCTGTAGTACACCAACTCTTGGACTCTAATATCGCATGTAAATAAAAATAAAGCCGATTACAATGAATCGCGGAACTTAGTTATACTGACCAGCCAGCGGAAGCATCAGTTGTTTCACCATTGATATCGACTAGATTCTGTATGTCTCTCTCTTCATCCAGGATAATTGAATCGCTGGGTGTGTGGATTATCTGAACCCGAATTGTGGTGTCTGTACCAGATGAGGAAGTATTCACAGTGGTACTTGCCGTGTCGCCCACAGTGAAAGCACTGTCAAATTTATCCACGTCTGTAAGATCAATCCCAGTACCCCCTGAGTTCACGTTTGTTACTCTGATTTCGAGTTCCTCTGCAGGAATACGATCTCCGCCAGCGTGCTCTAGAGTGAGCTCGCTAGAACTAGCATCGAGATTGATCTGCGCCGTCGGTTGACTGTCTCCGAGCGAGTCTCCGAGTCCGAGCACGAACGTCCCGATCACGGCGGCCAGAATCACGGTGATCGCGACCATGAGTATGACGCCTATCACGGGACTGACTCCGCGATCGTCCTTTTTGAACAGGTTGCTTGGTTTCATAGTTTGAACCCAGCTGGGGCCGAGGCGCGGTCCCGAATACTTGGGAGCGCGTCCGTCGGTCGCTGGTTGATTAAGTAGATGTTAACCGGGTATATGTACCTATTGACCCGAATCTCAGTCATGAAAATTAATCCAGTACGTTCAAACACAACACGATTAAATTACTATATATGTCCCCCACGGCCCAAGCTCTCGCCCGGACATACAGCGACCGGAAGTACACAGACCCGTGGGAGAAGGTCCTCGATTACAGACGCGTCCAGGAGTATGCGGCCAAACACCCGAAGCACGGGCGCACCCGCGTTGGCAACGCGCTCGAGCTTCCACCGGGTCGAGTTCGAGCGTGGCTCAACGACGGAATGCCCGACCCTGTTCGCGGCATCCAGACCGCGATTGACCACGGATGGCTCGATCCTGACTCCGATAGTGAAACGGCGACTGGGCTCGTCGAGCTGCTCGCGCACATCCTCGCAGGGGGGAGCATCACTGCTGCCACGTTCTCTCCCGCCGTGACAGCTGCTCGGCGCGTCGGCCTCCATACGATCCGGGAGGCGTTCGATCGCGTCGGGGTTGAGACGTCTGTTCGACACGGTGACGCCGACGGGCGAGCCACCGAGGTCGTTCCTACGACTGACGCGTCGGTTCTCGGGCGATGTCTCGTCACCATGGGAGCTCCCGCCGGCGAAAAAATCGGCCACGATCGCTTCCCCGAAGTTGTGTGGGAGGTTTCGAGTGACACCCGTCGGTCGTTTGCCCGGATCTACGTTGCTCATCGTGCGGCCGAGTTCCAACGGAAACGGACGATGGTTATCCAAGAAGACCGATCGGAAGCGTACCTGCGGGGCTTGAAACAGCTACTAACAGATGTAACGGGCGAAACGGTAAGCTTAGGAAACCGAACCGTCACAATATCGGCCGATGCGGTTCGTGCACTCGGTATCGATTAGTTGTCTTAGGTTCCGTCGAGATACTCTGAGAATAACTCAAACAGCATACTACTTGTTCAAACTGCTAAGAATTTCACGCTCTGTTGAAACTCTCAAAATCTGATAGGATCGGCGTGCGAAATATAGAGAATGAGTGAACTGTACTGACCAGTATCCACGGAATGGCATCGCCACTATTTTTAGACTCAGATTATAATTTCGATTAATGCCCTCCAACAAAGCGATAGCCGTGGCCCCGATAGCAACTGGCGTCCTTCTCGCCGGGACGGCTGTACGAGAAGTAGCACAGCACGGACTGGAACTCTGGACGACGCTGGCGCTCGCCGGTGGCCTCTCCGCGGTCGCTGTCGGCCTTGGCGTTCTGACCGGTCGTAGGTTCGACTCCGACGATGACGACCGCGACGGATACCACGACCGGACAACAGTCGCGCTCGTCGGCCTCGCACTGACGAGTCTCGCTGTCGGTGCCGGGATTGCGCTGGCGTAGACAACGCCAACCGACCCGCGTTACGTCCGATACCCGCTCAACGTCTGCTGTAGTCCGGATACGTAGTAGCGCACGCGGCCGCAGTTTCTCGATAGGTAACCTTCCCCCTCTCACCAACGCCCGATATCTCAGTGACCGGTACGAGCCCTGTACTAACCGATCAGTGAGTTCTTTGTGCTGATCGACAGGTGATAAAAAACCGATCAGATTTTGGGGACCTCAACAGACCCTATCAGGTCTAACTACAGGCTCGCCGGCATATTTATAATGATCAAATATGTAGTTTAAGCTGAGTGGTATGCATGACCACACCAATCAACGCGGAGGCGGAGTCGCACTCCCACTCGACTCACAACAACAAGACTGGTGAGACTCCGGTCTGGCCACTGTTTGAGTGTCTGGCTGGTGGTATCTCAGCTGGGGTTGTCTTTCTGCTCTTGCTTCCGATGTTGGCAGATGTCATGAGCCCGCTCGAAGCGCTAGCCCCGACAGGACTGCTCATCATATTGTTGTTCCTGTGGATGTTCTTGTGGATACTCACTGCAGTGGCCCGCGAACGGGTTATCGGCTAAACGGTCCCACTGATCGTGGTCGCTCTGCCGTGGATACGCTGTGGATACTTTTTGATCGGTAGCTTCGCACTACTCTGCGACCGACTATATCAAGCGAGAATCTATCGGAAGAATAGGATTTCAACAAAGCCGAATTTTAATGAGTTCCGATTCACTCGTCAATTCTCCACTCGGAGGTCGCTGGATTGTGATACCGCGGTGAACACGAGACGAGACCAGTGTCGCGGAGTCGGCGAAGAGCGGAGTGGACTGTTGAGCGGGGGCGCATCGTATCGTACACGAGTTGCTTGAGCGTCCGTGGCTGGCGACCGTTCCGAAGTTCCATGTAGACGAGAACGGCTGTAGGTGGGAGGTCCTCGAGTCGCCTGCGTACATCGTCGTCAAGTTCACCAACTGTGCCCTTACTCATCCAACGACCACCCTAGTATCTCGTCACATGCGTGGTTACGATGTGTTCCTGCTTGGTACCAGACCTCGTAGAGGTTTTCGAAGGTACTCATCGATGATCCTCCATGTTTTGGACGATGTCGGTCCACGGAACGACGCACGCGAGCTCGTAGCAGCGGAGCCGGCGGACAGCGTAATCATCCCAGGAGCCTTCTCCTGTCATTGGCTCGCCCCCACGACGGCGCCGCGCTGGCGACTCCACGAGAGCTCCTCGCCGTCCTCGTCGACGAGTACCGCCACGGACTCGCTATCACGCTCGGCGACAGCCTCCCGGCGCTCCGCCGGCGTCATCCTGGTCTGGGTGAGCCCCTCGCCGTCTTCTTCGAGCTCTTCTTTCCGAGCCTCAAGCGCGTCGATGACGAGATCGCGTGGCTCGCGATCGTTCTGCATCGCCAGCCAGCGCTCAACACCTATCCAGTAGTAGATGAGCTCCGTCGAGATGATCCCACGGATCCGTGCGAACATCAACTCGCCCGTTGTACCGTCACCGTCGTCGACGGTAAGCGCCTCGACGAGGAACCGAGCGGGGTTCTCCCCGAGCCGTTCGGACTCCTCGGCGTTGAGGTTCGGGATCTCGAGCGCCTGCTCGTTGTGTTGGCTCGTGGCAGGCATGGTCACGCCCTCCCGAGCCACTTGAGCGTACCATCCATCGGCTCGTACAGCGACCCGATCTCCTCCTTTATTTTCAGCAGCGTCTTCTCCGCACGCTTCCGGTCGACGCCCTCCTCTTCAGCCGCATCGAGGACATCCTCGACGGCTGCACTGTTGCCGTCGCCCTCATAACACAGCTCCTCGACGATGTCCTCCAGCAGCGTGATGCGGTCGCGCTGCGGCTTCGAAGAGCCCGACTCCCGAACGTCGGCGTCGAACTCGCCGTCTTCGTTCATCCCGAAGTCCCGCATCGACCGCATCGTCAGCGAGAGGGCAGTCTTGAAGTGGCGCTCCTCGATCGTCTCGGAGAACTCCAGCTTCGCGGCCGCCTCGGCAAGCCGAAGCTGCGCCTCCAGGTCGCGCCACGTCGCCGGGACCGGCGCGTCCTCACCCATGTGCTTCGTCTTGAATTCGGAGAACTCGTCGGCGATCCGCTGCTCGAGCTCCTCGCTCGCGATGACGGGCGACGGCTGGTCGCCGGCGAGTGCGAGCCACTTCCGGAGCAGCTCACTCCGCACCGGCGGGTCGTACTTGTCCGTCTCGCCCGGCTCGATCGTCTCGGGAGCGACATCGAGGCGCTTCTTGTGTTCGCGGCGCCCGACGATGTCCCGAGCGACCTGTTTGACGGTATCGACCTCGTCGGTCTCGGTGACGGTGAAACCGAGGTCGAACCGGGAGATGAGCGTCGAGCCGAGCTCGACCTGTTCGACGACGGGCTCGTACTTGTCGAACCGACCGTACTTCGGGTTGGCCGCGGCGATGACGCCGACGCGTGTCTGGAGCGTGGCGTTGATCCCGGCCTTCGAGACGTTGATCTTCCCGTTGGCCATCGGCTCCAGCATCGCCGACCGGACGTCCGGTGGCATGTCATCGAGCTCGTCGATGCGGACGATCCCGCCGTTCGCCTTCACGAACGCGCCCGCTTTGAGCGTCCACTCACCGTCGGAGAAGTCGTCGCGAACGGCCGAGGCGGTAATGCCGGCCTCTCGAGCGCCCTTCCCGGAGACGCCCACGGAGCGCGGAGCATTCGACTCGGCCTGATTGATGAGCGCGGACTTCCCTGTCGACGGGTCACCAACGAGGAGCATGCTGATCGAGCCGCGCTCGACACTGCCGTCCTTCCCCTCGACCCAGTCGCCGCCGACCACGGACAGCACGATCGCCCGCTTCATGTGGTCGTACTGCCCGCCGAACACGCCCGGCGCGATCGACTCGGCGGCGACATCCAGTGGCCCCCCCAGCTCGCCGTCGACGATCCTCCCGATCTCCTCACGCTCGTCGTGCGAGACCTCGACCGACGTCTGATCTGACTCCTGGACCTCGATAGCGTGGCCGTTCAGGTACGGCTCGAACGTCGACTTCTTCTCGTTGCCGCTCGTCCGCTGTTCGAGGTGGAGCCGCCCGGTGATCGTGACGCGGTCGCCGGTCGTCACCTTGCCAGCGAGGTCGTCCTCGACGTAGATGTCGATCGTCTGGCCCTTGCCGCCGGCGACCTCTGGCGGCTCCGAGAGGCGGATCTTCTGAGCGTCGATGAACTCTGACTGCTCGAAGTTGACGCGGAAGGGGCCCTGCCGCTCACACCCCTGGCACTCGTGTGGCTCCTGGAAGCCGCGGTCACCTTCAGGGATATAGGTCATCGTTCCGCAGCGCTGGCATTCGAAGGCGGCGTCAGTGATCTTTGGATGGACATCACTCGCCGCGACGATCTCGCCCTCGATGCCGATGTACGGCTTGTCGTTATGGACCTTGGTGGGGCTGAAGTGCCCGGGATAGTGCGTGTACTCGTCGGGTAGGTACGACACGCGCACGTGAGCTCGATCGAGGGACACGTCCGCTGGGAGATCGAACTGTCGCAGCGCCTCCTCGAGGTACTCCCGCATCTCGTCCGGCTTCGCGAGCACGTCCTCGGCGATCGCCCGGTCGAACTCGAACAGCTCGTCGTAGTCGACAACGAGCGACCGTTGCTCGTTCGGGTAGTGCTGGGCGAGCATCCCGACCTCGTCGCGGTATCGCTCCCGGAGGAACCGGGTCAGCGTCTCGGTTTGCGTCTCGTTCTCTTTTGGTCGGTCGTGGGTGGTGGACATCGTGCGGTCTTTTTCCCGAGAACA
>NZ_NHPG01000149.1:0-10232 GCF_002252965.1 Halorubrum sp. Ea1 | reverse complement strand
ATTAATAACAGTTGAGGCGCGGTTACAATGAACACTCCGATCCAACCGAACATCGATTTTTAGTTTAGTCAGATTCTCTCGCGGGAGCCAAGAATATAACCGAGGAACACGATAGCCGCTGTTCCAGCAAATGTCTCGACTCCCGCGACCACACTCGGTAATCCCGTGGGTGGAGTATATGGAGGCGATGTCGTGAATGTCACCACGCTATAGTACATGCTACTACCCCATCCCATCCCGCCCCAGTGCCAATACACCACGGCGGACAAAGAATACAGTAGTATCATCCACCCGACGATTGGTTTGATCTGAACACCATATCCGGTAAATGCACTCGACAGGCGCGAAATAGCCCAGTCGAAATTCCCTTTCCATCCTCCTTCTGCCTTTGCTTCTTTTCGACGAGCGCTTCGTTCTCGTACTCTGGCCGCTCGGGCTTGGTTGAGGAGTCCGTTCTCGCTGAATGCCTCTCGAAGCTCATGATTCGCTCGAGCAATAACATCGTACTGTCGTTGTTTGGAGATGTCTGATTCATTCAAAAACTGTTTGAGTCGATTATTAGGAGAGTGAATGTTAGTTCCGCGTGACATTATTATATCATCAAGATTTGTGTCCCCTAACAGCACGTTTGATAGATCAGCATCGCGGATCCTTGCCTCCGACAGATCAGCATCTTTGAGGTCTGCCTCCGACAGGTCAGCAAACGAAAGTTCTGCCCCAGACAAGTTAGCATCTAATAGAGTCGCCCCTGACAGGTCGCCCCCAAGAATATTGGCTTGCGATAGGTTAGCTCGCTCAAGATTGGACCCCTTAAGATTAGCTCCAGAAAGGTTGGCTAATGAAAGGTTTGCATCCGAAAGATCGGCGCCTTCAAGATGTGCATCTGATAGATCAGCTTCTCTGAGGGAGGCATTCGGGCCAACATCTTCAAATGACAAATCATCGTCGTTCGGAATTTCGTATTCATGATTACTCATAGAGAGAGAATTGTGCGCAATAGGTAAAGAGCGAACGAGAACAAAAGCAACTAGGAGCTGGTTACTTCTCAAACAGCACTCAAATCAGATGCTAATTTCAAATGGCCTTCCGAAGAAGCGGCCCCCGATCGATATCCAGTTTCCATCGAATTCACCAACCTGATCGAGAATGCTCGCCTTTGCCGGGTGAAATTTCGTTGAAGAATACCACAGCGTGATCGCCATCATTCCGAGTAGTGCTATAGCAGTTCTACTAGAAATTGTCGTAGCAATCCAACCAATTCCGAATGCTGTACCCCGGAGACAATCCCGAATTGAGATTAGTATCTTGTTTGAGTCTTCCCTAATGTTCTCGCTGTCGGATTCAGCCATACCAATCAGCAGCGGTCGCTCCTACTTGATGTTTCACCTACAACCGGGAAATTAGGCCTTTCTGACGCTGTGATAGGCATTTGCCAAATTCGAGGTTGGGAAAATTATATATTTAAGAAAGCTTGAGGTGAGCGGTGTTTCTCACTCGCCATCGGTCAACCTCGCTGGCATCCGCACATCTCGAGCACTGGTCCACGGACGGACTCGGGCGGCACCCTCGCCGTACGCCCACACCGTCGCACCGAGCAGGTGCTCGCGAGCTATCGACGCTCGTTCAGTCATCGCCGGTCACCTCCTGCTCGGTGAACGTCTGGAGTGACGCCTTCTCGCCGACGAGTAGCTCCTTCGTCAGCGCCTTCGCGAGATTCACCGGCACCGCGTTCCCGATCTACTTCGTCGTCTCCGTCTTGTTGCCCGCGAACTCGTAGTCCGGCGGGAACCCCATCGCCGCGGCGAGCTCCCGTGGCTGGAGCATCCTGAAGCGGATGTCGAGCCCGTACGGGAACGCCTCCGGGACGACCAGCGCGAAGCGGTCGCGTGTCGTCACCGTCGGGAGTGGCCCGTCGACGGCGTTCGACTGGCCGTTCCCGTAGTACTCGATGAGGAACGGACTCACGAGGTGGCCGTCCTGGTTCCGTGCGGTGACCGTGTGGAGCGGCTGCTCTCCCGGTTCGTACGTCGCGTTCGAGTGCAGCCCACCCCGCGAGCCGTTCCGCGGGAGCACGAACGTCGTCGGGTTGTAGAGCCCGATCGCGCCGCGGGTCGCGACGGTCGGCACCGGATCGTCGAGGACGCTCCGCGCCGTCGCTCCCGACTGCTGGCCGAGTAGATACGGCTCACACAGCGCGTACTTCCCGCCTTGCGCCGTCACCGTGTCCATCGGCTCATCGACCGGCTTCGCCGTCGACGTGCCGTAGTACTTCACGAGGAACGGCTCGCACCGCTCCTCTACGATCCCGTGAACCTCGCCAGCGTCAACGACGTCTTCCTGCATCGCCGCCACGTCCTCCTTTCCGAGCTCGCCGACAGCGTCAGCGAACGGTTCGAGGCGCTCGTCGCAGTGCTGGCGGATGCCCTCGGCGATCCGCTGCATCGTATTGTTCACCAGCGGCCGGTCGCGCTGCCAGAGGCTTTCGCCGGCGTCGGACCAGTCGATGACCTCCGCGGCCGGTCGCCAGTCAGGCAGCTCGTCGTCGCCGTCGCTGTGCGTCGGCTCCGGGAACGACGCGCGTCGGCCGCGCCGACCGACGACAAACAGCCGCTTCCGAGTCGTCGGGTCACCGTAGTCCGCCGCGTTCAGCACCCGCCAGTCGACCGAGTAGCCGAGGGCGTGGAACGCGTTGATCCATGTCTCGAAGATCTCGCCGTTCCGGGTAGCGTTTCCATCGTCGTCGACCGGGCCCCACGACTTCAGCTCGCGGACGTTCTCGAGCAGCACGTTCTCTGGGCGGAGCTTCTCCACCCAGTCGAGCACGTGCCACGGCGACGCCCGCTTCTGCTCGTTCACCGGCTTCCCACCGCGGGCCACCGAGAAGTGCGTGCACTCCGGCGACGCGATCAGCACGTCGACACCGTCCTCCTCGACGACATCCGGCGGGTGGAGTTCTTCGACCTTCGAGACGTGATGGTCGCCGTTCGGGTGGTTCCGCTTGTGTGTCTCGATCGCCGTCTCCCAGTGGTTGACTGCTGTCACCTGGAGCTCGACGCTGAGGTCGTCGCAGGCCTGCGAGAGCCCTTCGAGCGTGCCGCCCGCGCCGCAGAACAGGTCGACAGCGCGAACAACGTCGTCAGTCACGGTCGATCACCTCGCGCTCCACCAGCTCCGCATCACCGTCCGCAACCGCCTTGCGCGCCTCCTCAGCGTGCTCCGAGTGCACCGCGATGAACACACAGCCTTCCGTCGCGATGACAGCGATATCGTCGTTCTGCAGCTGCTCGATCTGCTCGTCAGTCAGCGAGAGCAGCCACGCGTCCTTTCCGGTGTCGCTCACGCGTTCTCACCCTGGCTAGACCTCGATGGGCTCGCCGTCGCACTCTTGTCTCGCACACTCCAGGCACCGCTCGCCGGCGAATCCGGGCGAGGTCGCGAGCAGTTCCGCCGGCTCGCCGCAGCCGTCGCACGTCGACTCGTTTCGGAGGCCAATTGCACGACGCCGCTGCTCGCGCTTCTCGTCTTGCGCCCACGCCCGGACCTGCTCTTGGGTGATCGACGCGTGGCGAGCGTGTTCGACCGGTTCGATGTTTCCCGGCCGGTTGTCCCACTTGATCCCGTTGCGGTGATGCACGTCCTTCTCCGCGAGATCGTCGAGGACCGACTCGATCGGCTGGTCGAGCGGGTAGCACTCGACCACCGCGAGCAGTCGATGATGCGCGACGTAGACGTCCTCTCGGCCGTCTGTCGGCGTGTGCGGTCGGTGTTCCGTCGACCGCCAGCGCTCGTAGCCGGCGCCGCTCCCGTGGCCGGGCTTCGCGTGCTGCCACGTCGCGAATGGCTGCACTTCGTTCTCACCGAGATGGTAGTTTCCCACACCGTCATCACCTCGCCTGAATCCGCGGCGCGAGCATCATCGTCGTGTGGCCGAAGCCGTCCGCGAAGTCGTAGTACATCTTCACGGGCATCTCTTCGGAGAACTCGACACGGAGATCCGTTCCCTTGCTCATCGGCTTCAGAAGCCCCTTGAGCTTGCTCCCCTCCGCAGAGCCGCCGACCAGATAGGCGAGCGAGTACATCGAAGTCGCGTCTGAGTCGAAGTTCGCTTCCGGGAGCTCGTCAGAGCCGAGCACCGTCTCGATCGTGTCGGTGTCTCCATCGCCACTCACGACGAGCTCCTGGTCGTCGACGACCGCCTCGAACTCGACGTGGTCGCTGACGAGTTCCGCGTTCTCGACAGCGTCTCTGAAGACACCAGCCTCGGCGGTGAAATCCACGTTGTGATCGAGATCCGGGATGTCGGGCTCCCCCCGCATCGCTTCGGTGTTGATCCCGGCCATCTCCACCTCGACGTTCGTGTGCTGGATCTCCACCGACAGCGTTTCAGGTAGGAATGAGAGTGTCACCGGGTCCCCGCCACTCGCACCGTCGATGTAGTCGTCGAGACGCTGCAGGTTCAGCCCGATCGGGAACATTCCGTCGCCGACCGACTCGAACGCTCCCGGTTCGACCTCGAGGTCGACCATGCCGACGTTCGCCGGGTCGACCGCAGTGACCGACAGCCCATCGTAGCCGACGCGGAAAATCGCCTCGTCGACCACGGTCAGCAGCTGATCGATCACCTGCTGGAGCACCTCTGCCCGAACGATGACCGTCATGTTCTCGATCGGTTCCGCCTCAGCGTCCGGCGTTTCTTCCTCCTCGGCAGCGTCCTCAGTTCCTTCCGCGTCAGCGGCTGCCATCAGGCACCACCTCGACATCGCCATCGACCGTCTCTTCGATGTCGCTACTCCCGTCTCTCTCGGTGGTGTTGGCACTCATAGTCGCAGTTTCCGCGAACCTCCCGGTCGTTCGCTCGATACTCTCCGGCAGCCCCGCCAGCGTTTTCTCCAACTCCTCGGCCGAGATCCCGACCGGCGCTTCCACGACGAGCGAGATGTCGCCCCGCTCGACGCTCACCAGCGCACGGTCGCCGACAACGTCCACCTCGAGGACGGCCGGCTGCTCCGGCGCCGCCTCCTGCGGCGTCTCGTCGACGCTCATGCCTCCCTCCAGTACTCGACCTGGTGGCTAGCGTTCGACGCGTCGTGCTCCCACGGCGAGTCGTCGCCGACCTCCATCAGCATCGTCGTCGTCGCCTCGCACGTACAGCAGTACGCCGAGACGACCCGACGCTCGTCGACGTCGAGTTCATACGGCTCCGGGTCGGACGGCCCGCTCATGTCGACGTTGTCGGCCGCGCCACCCACGTGCTCACTACTCGCCATCGGCCACCCCCGTGTCGGCCGTGGTCAGCTCATCACAGCCGACTTTGAGATGAGATATCTCCCCGTCGACATCACAACTTATTTCGCAATTTCCAACTGACATATTAATGCTACTGCGGGGGTACCATGTCAGAGGAAATCCCGCGCTTCGACCCTTAATTCGTCGACTAGACATCGCTTACCACCTCGCCGGCCGAGGCCAGCTCGTCGAGTCGCTTGCGAGCCTCGCTGCCATCCGTCGCCGCTTCCGACGATGTCGACGACGCTTCGGGTGTCGGGCCTCGCTCGGGAGCGTTCAGCGGCTCACCGTCTCGCCGGCCGACAACGAGCCACACGCCCTCATGGGCCCAGTCCTTCCAAAGCAGGTTCTCGTTCACGAGCGGCTTGATCACCCGGGACCGAACCCCGGGCTTCGGGATGTTCAGCGCATTCGCCAGCACCGACTCCGCCGTCCCGATCTCGATGCGACCGCCGACCTCGGTCCACTCGACGAGCTCCCAGTAGCCTTCCAGCGCCTTCGCCGGGACGTCGACCTCGCCGGGCGAGGTCTCCGCTTCCGTCTCGCTGGCGTCGGCAAGCCTGTCGAGGGCGTGCCGGACCGCGTCGGCCATCGAGCCGTGCTCTTCCTCGGCCGCTTCCAGCACTTCGAGCCGCCTCTCGTCGCTGATCGGCGCCTTCGCGACGCGACCGTCGTCACTCATCGAGCATCACCTCCTCGGCCTCGACGACGCGCTGGAACTCGTCGGAGTCGCCTCCGCTGTCCGGGTGCGTCTCCGCTTTCCGAGCGCGAGCCGCCGACTCGACGACGTTCTCCGGCGCGTCCGGCGCGACGCCGAGCACTTCGTGCGCCGGTTGGCTCGTGGCAGTTCCGGCGACAGCGTCGTCGTCAGCCGGCGGCAGCCGCGCCGCCGCGAACTCCGAGTCGCCGGTCTGGACCGGCCGCTGGCTCCGCATCCGCGTCTCGTTGACCCACTTCAGGACGTAGCGAACGTTGTCGCGGAGCCGCGGCGAGTCGTCGCACGCCACCGCGAACTGCTCGTCGTCGGTCCACCGCAGCACGAATCCGGGATCGTCCGGGGTCGCGTTGTGCAGCGGCAGTCCGTTCGACTTCGTGTGAGCGTTCGCGATCTCGCCGCGCCAGTGGTCGACGCCCATCCGGTCCATCTCGGTCGCGAGTTCGGACGTCGTCGCGCCGAGCGTCGCCTCGAAGCTCCGGTTCCGCTCGCGCTCCGACTCCGGCGTCCGCTCGAAGCCCGTCGGCCAGTCGAGACCGCTCATGCCGACACCCCGCTACGCCTGCGGACCCGGCCACGGCCGCATAATGCGCGGCAGCGCGCGCGCCGCCCTAAGTTCGCGCTCACACACTCGTGTGCGCTACGAGGGCGCCGATTCTCACACACCCCCGTACCCCCGTACGGTTTCGCTGATTCAACGTGAGAGCCGTCAAATCTCTCGATTGTCGTCGAATCGGTGCCGTACGGTGGGACCGGAGAACCGTACGGTTCGTACGCTCCAGTTGTTCCACCCGAAACAGTCGAAACGGAAGTCATTGGTCAACACCTCCGTCGGCCGCGAGCGGCCGATCGTTCGAGACCTGGAGCTCGGTCTGCGCCTCGACGCCGTCCCGCTGCCACCACCACGGCGGCGAGAGGTAGGTCCGTCCGGTTTCGAGGTTCGTGACGGCGAGCTGCTCGCGTGACCACTTCCACCAGAGCAGTGCGACGTGAGCGCACCAGCTGCGGAACCGGTAGCCGTCGCACTCGCACTCGGCAACGAGATCTCCCTCGTAGAGCGCGAACAGCACGCGGTGTTTCGAGATGCCGTCTTCGTCGACGTAGCCGAGCAGCACGTCGAACTCAGCCGGGTTGACCGGACCGACGTTCGACGGCGCCGCTTGTGCTCGCTTCCAACTGGAGGACGTAGTCCAACCGTTCGGGAAGCGGAACTGATCAGGCTCGCCGAGACGGTTCGCGATCTGCTCGCGAACTTCCTCGACGCGTGTCTCGGCACTCATGGCGGCGAGCACCTCTTCACGAAGTTGCCGACGCCACCCGCGTGCCTGTCCTCGATGTGGCTCCGAATCGCGTCGTGGACTGCCTTCTCTCCGCAGCGGATCTTGGAGATCCACTCGTCTTCGTCGAATCGGGTGTTCACGGAGAAGTAGGCGGTCTCGCCTTCGACTTGTTCGCGAACGTAGCCGCTCCAGCCAGCACTGTCTTGCCAGAGCCGCAGCTCGCCATTCGCGTTGAACAGTTCGCCGATCTCGAGTTCACGGCGCTCCTCAACGACCGCGCGCGCCGCGTTCTCGTCAGCGTCGACGTCGACGTCGATCTGCCGCTCGACGCTGCTCATAACCCCACCTCCTGAATCGGCGCGAGAGTGCCTCTAAGTGTAAGAAAAAGGTGGAAAAGGTATATGTATCCTATGGGCCGGCACGAATTTGAATCGTGGTTACGGCCACCCGAAGGCCGAAGGATACCAAGCTACCCCACCGGCCCGCATGCGACAGAAGGCCGTTCGTTCTTTTAACCTTTCCGAATGTCGGAAGCGGGCTCCGGGTCGCCGACCGGTCGGCTCCCGACGAACGGCCGGGTCACGCCTCGAAGTACCGGTCCCGGTGCTCGCGACAGCCGGGGTTGAAATCGGCGCCGCACCGCGGACAGGCGTCGTCGTCACAGTCGAGGTATTCGCGGGCCGAGAGGGTCGCGCCGCAGACGCCGCAGAGCACCGCCGGCTCGTCGAAGCGGTCGCGGGGCCAGGGCTCGGCCGGGTGGTCCGCCGCGGCGTCGTGGCAGGCGTCGCAGGGGTAGTACGTCGCACAGCAGCCGAAGCGGAGCGCGATCACGTCCACGGGGTCGTCCCAGTGCGCGCACCGCGTCTCCGAGTCGACGGCGACGCCTCGCAGCGGGACCGCGAACCGGTCGTCGGTCGCCGGCGCGGTCGTCGTCCGGCGATCAGTAGGACTCGTACCCATCGGTGTCGAGCCAGTTGTGGACGACCGAGACCGCGTGGTCGGCGTGGAGCAGTTCGGGACCGACGCGGACGCGGCGCTCCGCGCGCTCCGCGAGCAGTTCCTCCTCCCCGTCGGTGAAGTCGCGGTGGTCGGAGAGAGCGAACACGGGATCGGTCGGCGGGGCGGCGTCGACGAGGGGGTCGCCGTCCTCGTGGAGTTGGACGAGCGTCGGGTCGACGGACGCGCCGGTGCCGCCCGCGTCGAGCAGCCGGTCCAGCGTCGCCTCCAGTCCCATCCGGCGGAGTTCGACGCCCGGCGAGACGTCCGCGGGCATGTGGCCGATCGCGTCCGCCTTCGCGGCGAGCGCGTCTCGGATCCGCGCGGCGACGTTACGCTCGTCCGGGTGGAGGTGGCGGAGGCTGTCCGAGTCGAAGCTGACCGTCAGCTCGTCGGCGACGACGAGGTGGACCCGCACGGACTCGCGGATCCCGTGCGAGAGGAAGACGCCGCTCGCGACGCACCGACAGAGCAAGTCCAACCGGCCCGCGCCGGGCAGGTCCGACAGCGAGATCTCGTCCGGGTCGGTCGGGACCTCGTGACCGATGACGACGAACTGGCGCATACGCGGGGGTCGCCCCCGACACTCATAAGCGACCCGACCCGACGATCCGTATGAGCGTTACCGGAATCTGTCAGATCTGCGAGGCCGCGCCGGCGCGCCACGGCTGTCCGCAGTGCGGGCGGGCCGTCTGCGAGGACCACTGGAGCGACGACGCCGGCCTCTGCACGGCGTGTACGCAGGGCCGCCGGCAGTGACTCGGCCCCGAAGCCGGCCGGTCGTCGACGGACCGCCTACCGGTGTCGGTTCAGCCGCTTTTTGAGCCGCTTGGCCGCGTCGCCCGCGGCGCCGAAGTACGTCGCCTCGTCGTCCGGGCGGCTCGACTCCTCGCCGGCGAAGACGATCCCGCGCGAGGAGTTGACGAGCCCCACGTCGACGGCGGCGTCCGGGCGGTCGGCGAGCCCGTGTTCGACCGCGGCCTCAGCGTCGCCGCCCTGCGCTCCCACGCCGGGGACGAGGAAGGGGATCTCTGGGACGATCTCGCGGACCTCGGCCAGCTCCTCGGGGGCGGTCGCGCCGACCACGAGGCCGACGTTGTCGTTCGCGTTCCACACGTCCGCGAGCGCCGCGACCCGTTCGTAGAGCGGCTCGCCCGAGGCGAGTTCGAGGTCCTGGAGGTCGCTCCCGCCGGGGTTCGAGGTGCGACAGAGGACGAAGACGCCCTTCTCCGCGCGGTCGAGGAACGGCTGGAGGGAGTCGCGACCGAGGTACGGGTTCACCGTGATCGCGTCGGCGTCGTCGAGCGCCGCGGCGTACCGCCGCGTGGTGTTACCGATGTCGGCGCGCTTGGCGTCGAGCAGGACCGGGACGTCCCTGCCGTGGGCGTAGGCGATCGTCTCCCGGAGCGCGCGCCAGCCGTCGGCGTCCTCGTAGAACGCGGCGTTGGGCTTGTAGCACGCGGCGTGCTCGTGGGTCGCGTCGATGATCCGGCGGTTGAACGCCCACCGCGGCAGGTCGGCGTCGGCGACGGAGTCGGGGAGCCGGCTCGGGTCCGGGTCGAGGCCGACCGAGACGACGCTGTCCGTCGACTCGATCCGGGCCGCGAGCGTCTCGAAGAAGCTCATGCCCGCCACTGCGGCCGGGGGCGCGCTAAACGTTGCGTTCCGCTCGGGCTCCCTTCGGTCGTCCGTCACTCACCCGGAGCGACCGCACGACCGTGCCCGGCGTACGCCGTGATCGTCCCGAAGAGGTACCGCTCCTCGGTCACCGTCTCCGCGTTGTCCGCGAGCGCCCGCCGCGCGGCCGTCGTCCGCGCGTCCAGTCGGTCGAGCGGGTCGTCCGAGTCCAGGTCGAACAGCCGCCCGTTCACCCGCGCGAAGCCGGCGAGAGCGGCGTTCGCGGGTCGGTTCCCCCGCGGCGCGAACGCCGCGACGACGACCGCGTCGGCCAGCCC
>NZ_NHPG01000057.1:0-1118 GCF_002252965.1 Halorubrum sp. Ea1 | reverse complement strand
CTCCTTGATTCTCCGTAATCGCCGTGGCCACAGGAGGCCCCACCGCACTCATCGGAGTGACGGGTCTTGTCATCTTCCCGCCGTCGCTCGCACTCGCTACCGGGTTATGGACTGGATCGCCTCGGCTGTTCGAAGCGTTGTATCTCGGAATTTGGTACGTCGGTCTGCTCAATGGCGGGTTCGTCGCTGACTTTGCCGGCGTCACCGCTCGGGGCACGTCGTTGGGAGTCCCAGTTGTCTTCGCCGCCGTCGGTGTTGGTCTTGTTGTTGTCGCCGCACAGACACGGCGGGTGTACACGAATCTAGGCTAGCTTCGTTCAAAAATTCGCCGCTAGTTATCTTGGGCTCCCCTCCTCTGATTACGAATGTTTTATTTTCTCTCACGCAACATCAGCAGCGCCCACAATCCCCAGGTCGTTGGCACAGAGAGCGCAAGCCCATTCAACGGCGAATACACCACAGTTCCAATAGCGAACGTCGCCACCAACCAAACCAGCAGCGCCAGCTCTTTCGATTGTATCTCCCCCAGCATCCCGGATAGATACTGATGCGTTTGATTCAAAATTGTACTGTCGCGTTTCAGCGCCGGAAACGCAGGTCCCTAGTCTACACGGCTAGTGTGATGAGATCACATTCGCGGGTTTCGCCGTGTCTCACTGACTACCGTTTCAATCTGACTCTCACGTGATCACAGAGAAACCGGCCACATATTAGCAGATCCACAGTTCGCCCGACTGATCCAGAAGCGTCGCGTTTCTCGTCCAGAGAACCAGCCATGGACTTATCTACTACGGAACGAACCGGCAGATATGGCCCTCCACCTCAGCCATGCGATCAGTGACGGACTACGACGGACGCTCAGCAAAACCGGTGGGATACTGTTCATCGGATTGCTGATCGTTCTGCTCTGTTGAATCCGCAGAAGGCGACGGGATAGCGTCGCTCTGAAGGCCGTAGCGAAGCGGAAGAGTCGAATGTGTCTACCCTACTCTTCCGCTTCGTTAAGCAAGCCGCGTCGCTGGCTCAAGAGCGCTGTGCCGCCAGTCCAACGGCGGTGAGTGATCCGACTGGCAACGGATTTCCCGGCTGGAAGCATGTAACGCTCCACTTTTTGCGGG
>NZ_NHPG01000038.1:0-736 GCF_002252965.1 Halorubrum sp. Ea1 | reverse complement strand
CTCCACTTTTTGCGGGTTCACATGGATGCGACGTACCGCGAGATCGTCGATTGGGCGAGTGAAATGGATCGTGTTCGTGGTCTGTTACAGCTCGCTCGAACGGCATTTCCCGCACCCTCAACGCTGTACCGGTCGTTTGAGAGGGTGCCCATGTCGGTGTGGCGCGGTTTCCTTCGGGAGTCTGCGACCATCTGCGATCCGGGCTCGCACGGTGCCATCGATGCCACGTTCTTCGACCGCGAAACGGCATCGAGACACTACCAACACCGCTCGGATCGCCACATACGAACGCTCAAAACGACGGCACTCGTCGATACAGATTCGTGTGCCATCCTTGATCTTCACTGCTCGGCACACTGGCCTCACGACACCCAAACTGGCCGTCGAGTTGCCCTTCGCAACACCGAGAAAATCGAGAGCCTCGCCGGCGACAAAGGCTATGACGACCAATCTCTCCGGGACGCCCTCCGTTCAGCGGGCGTCCGGCCGTTGCTGCGTCACCGGCTGTTCGCTGCGTACGATCACGCGCACAACGCACGGTTGGACAGCGAGCTATACGGCCAGCGGTGGATGGCCGAGACCGCCTTTTCGGCCATCAAGCGTCGGTTCGGCCCCGCTGTCCACCCTCGCGCTTGGTACCGCGAGTTCCGCGAACTCGTGTTGACCGCCGCAGTCTACAACCTCGAACAAGCTCTCAAACAGTGATCCCCGCGCCGTCATCGGATTCAACAAAGCA
>NZ_NHPG01000136.1:0-32640 GCF_002252965.1 Halorubrum sp. Ea1 | reverse complement strand
TCGATAGAGGGGTGTGTGTGTATCGTGTTAGTAGTAAAAGAAGAAGAAGAGAAGAAGACGATTTCAGCTACGGATAGAGAACTGTTAATAGAGGCTATCCCGCTCATACGACTTCGTGGCGCCGTCAAGGGGCAGTTCCTCGACGCAAGATCTAGGTTTATCCCCCACCCCGTGAATACATCGAACACATCGATAGAGGGGTGTGTGTCTCGACGTTCGACGAGTAGACAGTCGCGTTCGTTGGGATCGCACCGATGCCTGCGACCAAGCGGTGAATGCGGCACTGACGGATCGCCTCTTCCCGCCTATCTCATGGCCACGACAGAACGTGAACACATCGATAGAGGGGTGTCTCTTCGATCACGGGCTCCAAACAATCGAGACAAAGTGTGTCAATCCGAAATCGCTTGCAATCATATTTAACCAACAAAATTCTTTCATCCGCAAGCGTGTTGGTTAAGACCGAGTCACGTTCGCGAACGCATTTAGTTACGGCACCTAGTTTGGGTGTGGATAGGAGTACCGGCTGGTTGGCACAGCCCGGAGTCTACCTGTATGATCTCACCTACGGATTCCAACCGCAGGCTGAAGTGGTAGACTGCAAACCTTGACATCCTCCCCGCGCTGAAGCGCGAGGATTCCTTCGTGGGGCGTCGGGCCGTTCCGTCAGCCCCCGAAGGCAACTTCCCCTCCGCTGGAGGGTACCGAGTTCGTGCGCTACACGTCGGCCCTCGAAACGAGGGTATGGCGTATTCAACGTCCGAGAGGGACGCGGTATCCGCTTGTGCCGTACCCGATACCGCTTGACCGAAGCGTCCGAATACCTGGCAACCACCCACGGTTGGAACGTGGACGGACACGGGTCGTGCCATCGACCGTACTCCGCCGACGAAGGCGGAGTGCAACCGCGAACGGGGCGTGTTTTGATGTGCTGTCGCCCCCTCGTGTGCGCGGTCGTTGCCGACCGTCCCCAGTGACGGGTAGGGTTACTGTGAGGAGGGCGGACGAATCTTAACCACGTACTCCCCACCGAGTTTGCCGGTGGTGGGCGTGGAACCGTCCGTATCAGCGGGAAGCAACCCCGTGTCTTCCGATTGAGAGTTTACGCGATTGGCTTGCCGCACGGCACGACGCCGGGCTACTTGATAATGTCGGTTGTTGAGGGTTTGTCGGATTCATCCCCGCGTAAAGCACGGGGCTTTCTCCTCGATTTTCCGTAATATCCCCACCTCGGATTCCTCCGCCTGAAGAGGAGGACGATGTCAATGCCAGCCGAGTTGATGAAGCCGTTCGGTTACCACTCGTTGAAGCTGATCTCTATTCTTTGAATATATTCTCCTCCGGAACAGTTTGCCGCTAAATATAATATATTAAACACTAAAGAACCCATCAACTCAGAAAATATCTAAAATTATTCGAGATAAACAGACCGAATGAAGAATATAATTCGGTTTTAAATAACTAGTGGTAGTTCAGTGTAGAACATCTATGATTCACGGCAGGACTGGCGATCGATGGCCGTATCGAACTTTGATCGATCGGGCCAAACCGAGAACCTCCTAGTCACAGAATCGAATAACGAGTTCGCGAGTTCGGAGCGCGTAGACGGTCATCTCTCGCCCTTTTTTCGAGTACCACGTCTGGGTGGGCTCGATGAGGTCCCCATCGACGAGGCGGTCGAGATGATAGCAGGTGTTCTGAAGCGATGTCCCGACTGCCGTGGCGATCTCCGAGGCCGGCTTGGGCTCTTCCTCAATCGTGGCAACGATCGCTCGCGCCGTCGTTGAGGAGAGCAGCTCCCAGACAGCTGCGGACTCGTCTCCGGTGACAGAGAGTCGTACTTGATCTTCCGGTACGTGTTCGACCGGCGGCTGTCGTGGTAACGCACTATTCATTGTCTCGTGTCAGATCGCCATTGTCCATTGGCTTGGATGGTCGTGAGGAACACCATTCGCATAAAACCGACCTAGCGCTTCTTGACCGGAGACGGTGTCTGGTCTCATCATGGTTTGCTGCGGTCACCGTCGTTCCTCGGTCGTTAACCGTACCGTGACCGACACCGTGCCCGATTCGACTGTCACGTGGAGTCGGTCCATCCGTATTTGGTACGTTTCACAGTGGTGTCCGTCGGGGTCGACGTACAGTTCGGTCGCGACAAGCCCGGCCGCTTCGAGGCGGTCAAGCCGGCGGTAGACCGTCGCCCGCGACGCCTCGCAAGCGTCTATCAGGTCTCGTCCACGCTTGGGACCCCGACAGAGTGCTTCCAGTATATTCTGCGTGTGTTCGTTGTCTAATAGCTCGAGTAGTACCGGGGCCGAATCGGCCGTCCGCGGCCCTTCGGAACCATCCCCAGACGTACTGTCACCGTCCGGTGATGATTCGGTCGCCAAATCGGCAGTCGTTGCCATCGTATCACTTCATTATCGCTCTCTCCCCTATCCCTGCTGGCTACGTGTACTACCACCGACCACCAGACGGGGCTATTCAGATAGATGTGTGATGCATTATCAACGATCTGCAGCAATTCCATATTTAAAAGAATGAGCGGCTCCAGTCACGTGACTAAACGCGAGCTGTCGAGCGAAAAACAGGAGCCGAAGCTCCGGTGACAGTGACAGATTGGGTGCTTGTACGTCGTCAAGCCAGGTTCGGAACCGGGCCGAGAGCTTTCGGCGACGCTGTTCGTACGACGAAAGCGCCTCCGTCATCGTTCCGGACGCGTCCGTGATCGCCGCTGCGAGCGACCATGACGTTTCGATATCCGTGCTGGGACCGAGATGCGTTCCGGGGAGGGCTGTTCGCGCGGCCGGCCCAATAAGCCCGATCTGTCCGGTCGATACGGACGTCGGAGCCGCGAGCCGTACCCGGCGGTACTCGAACCCGCCGTTTTTGAGCACACGTCTGAGGTCAGCCGGCGGCGAACTGAGGTGACTAAACCGATCGGCGATAGCGTCGGCTGATACGGCCGCGCGAGCGGGAGTCTCTGCCGTCGTAACGAACCGCAGGGAGGTGCTGTCACCAGTTGGAGTCGAGAATGTTGCCGCCGAGGGACCCCACGATTCGGTCGCTCTCGACGTCGTTTCGAATTGGTGACATTCCCACGTGTGGACGCGTCCGTCGGGTTCCGCCGTTTGATCGGCGCTGAGAGACTGATCCGCCGTCACTGCGACGTCGAACGACTCTGTCCCTTCGTGATCGAACGTCGCTTGGACTCCCGATGCGGCCGACTCGAGTGCCGTCACGGCTCTGTTGGTCTCTCGAACACGGCCACGGACGGCTTGCTCTAACAGGGCCCGCAGTTGATCTCGTTTAATTGCGACCAATGCGATCTCGGTCGACCCGTCCGCCTCCCACGACTTCTCGCTGCTTGTCCGATCGAGTTCCGTCACCGGCGTGCCACACCGCTCCACCGACTGCCGCAGCCCCAACTGGTCGAGGACACGCAACCCGGGCTCCCAAATGACGGTCACACGCGGCGGTGATCGGTCGCTCGGGGACGGAGCGAGCAGCGGATCGAACCCGGCTCGGTCGAGCAGTCCTGCCGTCACGAGCGCTGAAAAGCCGGTGTCGGCTATCAGTATCTCCTTCTCCCGGTCGCGGTGTGTTCCCGAGACGCCGTTGTCATACTGCCGCGATACGACGGGCGGTGCTCGTGTCGACCGTTCCTCACCGGCGTTCATTGCCGGTCACGCAGGGATCCGGGCGTCCGATCGCTTGGACCGATACAACACACAGACCGTCTGGACGACAGCATATAACAACCGATGGACGGTGGTCTCCCTAAATCGGCAACCGCTGTTTCTGTGTATGAGAGGAAGGCGGGTAATATGAATAGCCCTGTTACTCCGCCCCAATCAGTTCGGACTACCAGTACGCTTGGGTAGAGCGGCGTCGTTGTCGTCTCTAATGACGGCGCACCTCCTAACGACCGACCCAGACGAACGATCAGAGACCCTCGGAACCGACGCGAATCGCAACCCCGAAGTCTCGGCGGAAGAGCTACTCGCACTGTTCGGTGATGAGTACACGTGCGACATTCTCACGTCCCTCGAGGGGGAGCCGAAGCCTGCGCGGGCACTGGCCGAAGACTGCGGAATGTCCCGTCCAACCGTATATCGACGCCTCAACCGCTTAGCCGACGCCGGCCTCGTCGATGAACGGCTACAGTTAGCCTCGGGCGGCAACCACAGAAAGGAGTTCCAGCTCGTGATCACTGCCGTTACGTTCGACGTGAATGAGGACGGATTCGCTGGCTACATCGATTCCCCTGGTCGTGATATCGACTGACCGTCGCTCGAGTCGAGTCACACCCATTACTCGTATACGCCTCCCGCCTCGGGTCAAACGCACGGGCGACTTACCCCGACTCGGTGTCGCCGAACAGCAGGTCGAACACCTTGCGCTCGCCGAGTCGGATGTGTTTGTTCACCGTCGGCTGCGTGATTCCGAGTGCGTCCGCCACGGCCTCCCCGCTGCTGTCGCGCGGCCTGTTGAAATACCCCATCGCGTGACCCGTCTTGAGCGCCTCGTACTGTCGTTCGCTCAATCGGTCTTCGAGCCGACTTCTGATCCCTCCCGGTGTCGCCTCTGTCTGGCGGTTCTGGCGCTGTGCGGTGAGCTCCAACGCCGGGAACGAATCGGTAATGCGGTCGACGATCGTGCGAGTGTCCGCTTCTCGCGGGAGTTCGACGATCAGCTTGACGACTTCCGGCGTCGCTCGACTGTGACGAAGGACTCCACCGTACTCAGGAATAGGGGACCCGAACCACGACGAGCCGCGACGTTCGAGGACGGTCTGCCCGCCGCCACGGGACACGACGATGACCGACCCGGGGAGTAACTCGTCGGCCCGCTCGGCGACCTTCGACGGCGAGTCCGACTCGAGCGTGTAATAGACGCTGATCGACTCGTTTTGCCGCCGGACCGTCCGTTCGAGCCGGACCGGACACTCGAACTCCCGGGCGAGCCGAGCGAACGGGAGATCCATGTCACTCCCTTGGAACTCCAGCTCCAGCGTGTCGTCCGACTCCAGCGCGCGGCGTCGTTCGATGGCCGTGATCGCGTACCCGATCGAGGTGCCCAGCTGTGAGAGGATGTCTCTGTCCCGATCACCGAACGCGTCGGTCTCGTCGGCAATAACGGTCAAAATGCCATAGGTGATACCGTCGTACGCGAGCGGAACCGCACAGACTGCGCCCGCTCCCGCCCGCAAGAGGTCGCGCCGCCAGTCGCTCCGACGACCCCCCGCTGCGGGATCAGTCACTACGCGCGACTCGCCCCGTTGCCACGCGTCTCTCGCCGGATGGAGATCCGAACGATCACGGTCTCCCCCAAGCGCTCTTTCGACGTCTTCACGCGTCGTGCCGACGACGGCCCGGGGCGTCAGTCGGTCAGTTCCCACCTCGGCCGTCGCGACCCACGCGGCGGTAAACGGACCCGTCTCCACCAGCTCCTCACAGACGGCCTCCTGGATACCCTCTTGAGAGGAGCGAGTCGTGATCGCGGCTTCGACGCGGCTCGTTACCTCCGTGATAGATTCCAGGTGTTCGGCACGCTCCGTCTGTTTCGCCAGCTCCTCACGCCGATCCTCCAGTTTGCGTTCCCCGTGAAGCCGATTCAGCGCGGCCTCGAGCGTCGCGGCGACGATGCTCGCAGCCTCCGTGTCAAACGCCTCATCGGCCCTCCACACGGCGAGGATACCGTTCCCGCCGAGCGGGACCAGCAATACGGTGTCGTCACTGTCGATATGAAGCACCGACGCCGCCTCCGCCTCCACTCGTCGGATGGTTTCGTCGACGAACACCTCCCAGACAGCGGTATCGGCGGCCGTCACCGAGTCCAACTCGCTCGGCGGCGGCGCCTTCGGGCCCGTCGCAATCGGATCGAGTTCCCCGGCCGACGATCCGTAGTGGTACACGGCGGTCGCCGGCATATCGAACACCGTTGCCGTGGCCTCGGTCGCGACGGTACCGGCCTCGGTCACGGTCTCAGCCGTCGTCAGTTCCGCGGTCGCATCGTGGAACGACTCCAACGACCGCTCGCGTTCCTTCTGTTGCGTGACGTCACGGCTTACGATGACGACCCGCGGAGGCCCATCCTCCCACTCGGTCGGATAGAAGTCCGAGCGGACCCATCTCCGCTCCCCGTCCGGTCGTTCGATGCGGAACTCCCTCGTGTACCGCTGGTCCGCGTCGCCCTGCTCGACGGCACCGCTCACCCGCTCGACGAACGCCATGTAGTCGTCGTAGTCGTCGGGGTGGATCGTCCCGAAAAACCCCTCCTCGTGCGTCTTTTGGAGCTCATCGAGCGATCGCCCCCAAATCTGGTCGTATCCGGAGCTGACGAAGTCCGGGGCCGGCTCCGGCTCCGTCAGTTCAGCGGCCGGCGCGAGGAAAATGGTCTCGTCGATACGGTCGACGATGGCCTCGAGTCGGCGTTGGTTCTCCCGAAGCTGCCGAGAGTTCGCGACACGCTCGAGCGCACCGGTGACGTGGCCTGCCAGCACCTGCATAATGTCGACGAAGTACGACGCGTACTCGTCTCGGTGCCCGTGGCCCGCCGCCAGCAGCCCCCGGCCGCCGAGCGGGACGAGGACCGCGGCTGTCAATGGGTTGTGGTCACGATGGCGGCTCGGATCATACGTCGTCGCCTCCCCGCGCTCGAAGAGCTCGTACTCACGGTCACCGCGCGTAAATGAGTCCGGACCGATCGGCATCTCTTCGACGGGCTTCGTTCCGGCGGCGTACTCCAGCCGCCGCCGATCATCGTCGAGACGCCAACACGCCGCCATCGGTAGGTCGAGCACGTCACTCGCCGTCTCGACGGCGATCTCGTACACCGCGTCCGCCGTCTCTGCGCCCTGAAGGCGTTCGGTGGCCGTCTGGAGCTGCTCGACGGCTCGTTCGCGCTGGCGGCGCTCAGTCACGTCCCGAATCGTCGCTAGGGTTGCCGGCGAACCTTCATGCTGAATACGCGACACAGACGTCTCCAACGTCAGCCGTGTCCCGTCGGGTCGTTCGACTTCGAGATCGTACTGGTCTGGCGGAGATTCTCCCGCTACCCGCCGCTGGTAGCGTTCCCTGACGAGATCGCGATACCCTTCGGTGAACACACGCTGGAACGGCATCCCGAGCAGCGCCGACTCCTCCCGGCCAGTCATCGCCGTGAACTGCTCGTTGACGAAGACGTATTCGCCGTCCCTGACGACGACCACGCCGTCGGTACTCTGCTCGACCAGCGTCGAGTATTTTTCGCGTTCCTCCTCGATCGTCCGTTCCCGACGCTTCCGTTCGGTGATGTCGGTGTACCAGACGTACGCGTGTCGTCGACCGTCCACCTCGAACGGCAACACCCGAAGCAGGAAGTCCCGGACCCCGTCCGCCGATTCCCGTCGGACTTCCGTTTCCACCGGCTCGCCGTCGATAACCTGTCGGCGGATCGCATCATACCCTTCCCGTTCAGAGTCGGGGACCACAACGTCGGCTATCGGCCGGTCTGCTGCCGTTTCGTCGTTGACGCCGAAATCGGTCTCAAACGCTGAGTTGACCTCGGTGATATACGGCTCTCCGTTGACGAACTCGACGGTCATAATCGGATCGGGCGTGTTTTCGAAGAGAATAGACCGCCTGTCTCGCTCGGTTTCGAGGCGGCGCTGCCGCCTACGGCGTTCGGTGATATCTCGTGAGATGGCGAGGAACCGTTCCTCGCCGTCGATAACCGCGCTGGTCGGATTGACCTCTAGCCACCGACGCTCGCCGTCCGCCGTCTCGATGGCTTGCTCGTACGGCTCAACGTCGTCCCCCTCCGCTACTCGCTCGATAATTCGTGGTATCCGCTTGGGGTCAAACGATTCAGTCGCTACCGTGATCCCCTTCGCACCCCGCTCTAAGAGCGTCTCACGGTCGTACCCCGTTATCGAACACAGTGTCTCGTTGACTCTACACAGCTCTCCGGTTTCCGGGTCGTGAACGGCGATCGCGTCGTTCACCCCGTTGAATATCTGCTCGTACTCGCGTTCCCGTCGTTTCCGTTGCGTAATGTCCCGCTGAATGGAGAGCACACGGGGTTTCCCGCCGATCATCGCCGGCGCTAACGTCGCTTCTAACCATACTTTCTCCCCGATTCGCGTCCGGCCACGCCACTCGACTGTCACCGACTCATCGGTTTCCGCGACCTCCTTGATAAGCTCCCATCCGCGGTCTGCTGTGTACCCCTCCGCCGAGACGCTGAGCCCGTCAATACCAAGCTCGCGAATCGTCTCGATGTCGTCGTATCCGAGTAGCTCGTGATAGGATTCGTTGACGTCTGCGAACTCACGGTTTTTCGGGTCGAACACGACGATGGCGTCGTTCACGCCGTCGAATATCTGCTCGTAGTCACGACTGCGGTACTCTCCCTGTGTCAGTTCCGGAGTCGTCGCGTCGTCCTCCGTCTCTCTGCGCTCATCCGCCCGTTCCCGATCAGCGATCGTTTTCAGCCACTCAGCCGCCACCTTCGGGCTCGACAAGATCAGTGACCGCGGAACATGGGCCGTCGCACCGCCCCGGATCGCCGTCTCAACGCCGCCCGTATCCGTGGTAACCGCAACGACGGGAAGCGGCGATATTTCGTCCGCGAGCCGGTCGATAACTGATCCCCACGACGCCGACGGGAGGCCCTGCTGAACGACGACGGCGTCGACGCCGGAAAGCTGGGCGGTATCGGCAGACGACGACAGGGATACTACCTCTACCGAGAAGGAGTCGGGATCGATGGAGCGGAGGAGGCTCCCGATCGCGGCGTCTCCGACGACACCGATCCGATACTGTTGTGAGACGTTGCTCATTGAAGAAAAACCAATTTAGGCAATATGTTCGCTCGGTACACAAAACTATTGCCAACTGCAAGGTCGCTGTGAACGCCCGCACGCCGAGAGTTATCTCGCTGTTTTCCCGGGACTGAGCGTTAACTCTGCCCAGCGTGCGCAGATCCACCCCCCTGCGGTTAGGATATTCATCCCGAGCAGCAGAACGAATACCCCGAGTACCGACAGCAGTAGTGCTCCCGGAAGCGTCGAAACTTCCCACGACGTGAGACGAACGATGAACGAGATCCCGACCTCGAACTGTTCCCAGGGGACGACGAGCGAGAGTTCCCGCTGAATCGGTTCAGGCAGGAAGACTCCGACTGAGGTACCGGGCATATCGTAGTACAGCGGGGCTCCGAGCAGCGACAGTCCGACGGAAAGGACGACCACGATGACCGTGAAAGCGGCGACACCGATAGTCAGCTTCGAGAGTACGAAGATAAGCGACCCCCACAAAACGGGATTCGTCAGCACCGTCAGTACCTGGTCACGCAGTCGAGACGCTTCCGAAAGCCCCCACGACGGGGCAGGGATATCGGCGCCGAGCAACCGCCGCGCTACAACACGTTCGGCGGCGGCGACAACCACGACACCGCCTAACGTCGCTGCGAGAATCGGCAGGCCGATCAAGAGCACTGACAGGCTGATTCCGAGTGACAGCCCGACAACGGTGCCAACGAAGTACCCGATTCCGAGCGGGAACGCGAGGGCGAGATACAATATCACCCCATACGTCCGGCGTCGAAACGGAACTAACACCACCTGTCGAACTGAGGGGAGGGTGGTCGAGACGTCCGATACCGGGTCCGAGAGAGCCATCAACGGAACGTTTGGTGTGTCATCGTGTATAAATTCCCGTCTTGTCGTCGGGGAGAACTGCTCCGGCGCTGGTCAGGCCCGAAGCAAGACGTCTCCGTCGTTGGTATGCGCCCGTAGCGGCGTGGTACCGTCGCCGACGACCGCCTCCAGTTGGGACTCCGTCTGACTCCGGATCTGCACCCCGGAGGCCACGTCGCTGACGAGTATTTCACCGTCGGCCGTGGCTGCCGTGAGTACCGTATCGAGCGTCTCTCCTATCCGCAGGACCAAGTTGCCGTCCGACGACACGACCTCGGCGTCATCGGCCACAGCCGGGACGTCAGTCGCAACGTTCCCGTCTCGGGTGCTGATCTCGCCGACACGCGCCGGGTCCCGCACCTGTATCGACCCGTCCTGCGTGGCCGCCGAGAGCGTACCGTCCGTCCCGTCGACGGAGATGTCTCCGTCGCTCGTCTCTGCTGTGACGTCGCCCCGAGCGTCAGTGATCTGAATCGCGCCGTCTCGGGTGTGGAGCGCGGCACCGTCCGGGACTCGCTGTGCCGTCACCGCCCCGTCAGCGGTCTGGAGCCGATCAACAGCCATCTCCTCGGGCACATACAGTTCCAAAGACACGCTTGCTCCGCCGAGACCGATAACGTCCGGCTTGTCAGTAGTGATCTCGACGCGGTCAGCAGTCGTTTCCACGTCGACCGTCAGTTCGTCGAGCGAAACGCCACCAAACGCCTCCTTCTCGGCGATGATCTTGACGTCATCGCGCGGTTCGGCCGTGAAGGCGATCGCGTCCGTCGCATCGACTACCGCGAGCGTCGCGTCCGTCGGCGGGTCGACCGTCCGCTCGTCGGTCGTTCCGTCGCGTTCGATCCGGACGACCGACCCGCAGCCGGCGAGCGTGCTCGCGATTGCGGCGCCGGCCACGCCGAGCACTCTCCGCCGAGAGGTATCGGCGTCTACCGTGTTGCGGTCAAGCATCGGCACCAGCTGTCACCGACGTCTTCGAACCCCCGAGTAGCGCGTTCGTGAGGAAGCCGCCGAACCGGGCCAGCCCGTTGAGCAGGTGGAGCGATACGATGACGAGAACGACGCCACAGCCCGCGCCGACCACCGCTTCGCCGAGCGTATCGACGACGTACGGTCCGAGCGTGTAGGTCATGCCCGGCGCGTCGTACAGTATCGGGAGCGACAGTAGCGTCACCGATATCGCACCCGCAGTGACGACGGCGGTGAAGGCGACGACGCCGAACACGAACTTCAGCCCGACGAGTAGCAGCCCGGTCCACGTCGCCGGGGTCGTGACGACGCGTTTCGTCGTCTCGATGACCTCGTCGACCGATCCGAAGTCCAACTCGACGTTCGGCGCCGAGCGATTGACTTCCACGTCGAGGAGCCATCCGGCCAAGTGGGCCTCGAAGGAGCCGATGCCGAGCGTCACCACGAGCGTCGCGACGATGATCGGGACGCCGATTAGCGTCACCACGAGACTGAGACCGGTCGAGAGCCCGGTCGTGATCACCGTGAAGTACGCGATCCCGAGCGGGAACGCTAACAGGAGGTACGCGAGGTTGCGATACGTCTGCCGCTGAAACGGCACACCGACGAACTGTGCGAGCGCGTCGATCGGTGAACTTGGGGACCAAGCGGGTTCGCTCATGTTGCGACTCTACCTTGTGGCGAGACCCACGTATAAAATACTGAGCGCTACAGCGCGGGCAACGCTCCCAAAAATATAAATACGAAAACTGGTACCCCAAGCCCCAGACGTTACGACGTCACCGACCGTGCCAACGCTCCGAGTCCCGCCAGGTGGGCCACCGTGACACCGAGGACGGTCACCGCGTCCGAGAGCGAAAGCAGGGGTGTCAGGACGTAACTGATCCCGTACGGTACCACGGCGATGCAGACGACGCCAACTGCCAGCAACAGCATCGTCTGGCTCTCGTTGCGCCGGTGACCGTCGTACGCGAGATACCCGACGTACGCTCCGAGACAGGCGGTCGCAATCCCGCCCGCCGTCGCGATCACGGGCAACGTCATCGGTATACCACCCCGAGGATGACGAGCAGCCCGCAGAACTTGCTCGCCGTCACCAGAATCGTCCGTTCGGTACCCGTCACCGAGTCCACGTTGCCGAACGCCAACCGAAGGAACATCGGGAGCGGAGCTAACAACAGCAGTCCGATTGTGAGATACAACAGCGGACGCCGACGCGTCCGTAGGTACCCGCGTGCGAAGCGGTACGTGACAAACACCGCGAGGACGACGGAGAGGAAGAACGCGGCGATCGTGACGGCCGCTAACGCGGCGTTGTCGCCGACGACCTCCACTTGTAAGGGAAGCGCCGACTGTTCGGCGTCGGCGAGTCGTGCCACGGTGAGACGGAACAGCATCATCCGGAGAGTTCCTCGTACAGTCTGGTCAGTCGGTCGGCGGCCGTTTCGTCGACGTACTCGACGTCGATCTTGAAGCCCGCTGCGGTCAGATCGATCGAGACGTGGTCGAGCCGTGCGGCGTACACTTCGTGAGGCCCCTCGTCGGGGTCGATCTCTTGGACGCTCTCGACGAGATCCTGCTGTTGGAGCCGTTCGAGCCGCCGATATACCGTCGCCTCTGACGCGTCACAGGCGTCACAGAGCGCACTCGCCGAGCGCGTCTCCTCATATGTCTCGATGAGGATCCGCCTGGCGTACTCGTCGTCGAGCAACGAGTACACTTCGCGGGCGTCGACCACCAGCTCGGGGACCATCCGCTGAGGAGTCATTTGGACGCAACTTAACACTCCCGACACGACGAGTCTTATCGGCGGTTGAGACGAATATCATGGGGCTTGACCCCGAGGTGATTCACCGGCTGGTCGGAATCATTCAGTAGAGAAGCCTCAGTGGTGAGAGACGTCGCGGTGTTTCTCAGACTGAGACAGTGGAATACCCTTCTTGATACTTCCGCCTCAAGGAGTACATAGCCGCCGACCGGAGGCGGTTGTCACAGTATCCGGTTGCTTGGTAGCCCCCCTCCAAACTCTTGCCCCGGTTGGATCGATCTCCCCGCTCGATCCCATCGGTTGCTTGCCCCCCTATCGCTTCGGCCCTCCTTTGAGCCCGGTTCTCTAATCGCTATTAATTACCCCTGCCTTGGTCTGTTGCAATCTTCAACCGGTGATATGCTCTTAGAGCCGTGCTGAATACAGGGCGCTAGTCAGCGCTGAACTGTCGGTAAACGATGGAGGAATACTCTCCGTACCAGTAATTCAGACGTTCAGGGCATTCGATAGCCTGTTACCACCTTCGGTGGCCATGAACACGGCGAGAATCCGCCAAGCGAGCGCCATATCGGCAAAAGCGGGAACCGTGAACGTCGTAATGACAAGGGCGACCGCCCCGAGGACTTCTGCGGCCCCGATGGCAACAGCCGTCCTGTTCATGAGTATAACTACTGTTAGAGACTGTCTCACTACAATATACCGGTAATTGTGGCTCTGTTGAAATCCTATTCTTCAGATATGTTATCGCCTGAAACCGCCAGTCGATGAGAACTGCGTATCGAGCGTTGAAGATTCTACCAGCTCAACGAAATGTCCCGATAGTCGTGCGAGATACAACGCGCGTATCGGTCACGGACTTTCTGGCGAGCAGTGATACACTGAATCGTTCGATACACAGGATGTACTGACTGAATCAGGTGATCCCCTTCTCGGTGTGCGGTGTGCTGAAATATGCGTCTTGTATGTGGCACTGCGTTGGCTACATGCTTGATTTCGGCCTTGTTTAGACGCTCCTGAACGCCTCGGTTAGTGGCTACGCAGGGCGAACAGAACCAGTCCCTGAGCGCCTCTCGACCAGCTCTCGCTGTGTAGACATCGGCCGTAGCGGACGATCTCCACCGCGTCTAAACAAGGCTCTTGATTTCTGTTCCTCGTATCGGCGTCTGTCTCAGCGGTCATCCTGTGTCCGCTCGCAGTCGTTTGCTTGGAGACGCGATGACATCGAGCCCAGGACTGTAGTAGTACACCGGTTCTGTGTCTGGGCGGGCGAAGCCATCGGCCCGCAATAGTGTATCGGTTTCGACGGTTGCGTCGGCCGGGTACAGCGTCCATGTGTTGTGATCGACATCAGTGTAGCGGAGAGACCCGTCAGGCGCTTCGGTGTAGAATCGGTAACGCTCGACGAGGAACTCCGCCAGCGGGTTGGTGGGCGCGTCGAACGGTTCGCCGGTCGGCCAGTAGGTGCCCTCGTAGCGGCCGGGGCGGGCACCAGGATGGTGGCGCCGGCTCTCGAACCGGACCCGGCCGTCGTTCATCTCAAGCGAGATTCGGGCGTAGTAATACGGCAGGTGATGGAACAGCCGGGCGCCGGTAACGCTGGTGAGTCCCTGTGCGTCGAGGCTGAAGAAGTAGACGCTTGGCACGCCGTCGTGGGTGACGTACGTCCGGACGTTGATCTCTGGGAGCTGCACGCCGAGCGGTCGCGGGACGCCTTTTGGTCGGACAGCAACGTTCGTGAACGGGATCACCGAGAGCCACGCGCTCCCGTCGTGGCAGTCTGCGGTGAGTGACGCCGGGAGATGGGCGTCCATCAGTTCCGGATCGACCGGCCAATTCTCAAACAACAGGTGCCGCCACCCCATCTCCAATGGAACGACCATACAGGGCAGTGAGGGTCACCGACAAAAATTCCCTCCGTTACACTCGGGGTTCCGAACAGAGTTCACTTGGCAGCCGAGCGAGCGCGTTCGTATAGCGTCCCAGTGAGGATGCTGGCCGGCAACGCAATCCACGACGAAGCGAGGAACGCAACAACAATGATACTACTGCTGCCGATGACGGAGTCGACGAGGGGACTGCCGGTGGCGACGGCGGAGACCGCGGCGAGTCCAACTACCAATGCGCCGGCGACGAGATAGGCCAACGCCATCGCCAGCAGACCACCTATCGCACCACTATAGCGCTGTGACGGGGGGACGACTCGCCAGGCCACGATACCGGTGACAAACAACAGTGGGGCGACGACGGCGGAAAGACTGAGAGCACCGGACAGGAGCCCGACTGCAGCGTTGGTGAAGAACGACTCACCACCAAAACCCACCCCAATCAGTAGGATCCCAACCCCGACAAAGAGATAGTAGAGAGTTGTGACGCCGACTGCCGTCAGTGCCATCACGTACCCCGCACCAACGTCACGATCTCCGCCACGTGGGAGTTGGGTAAGGCAGTTGAAAGGGGAAACTGCGAGTCGCGGGATGGAGACCATACAGGTACTTCAAGTCCGAATCAGTTAGTGTTTGACTGCCTCAACGCAGGCTATAACGTGGAACTCGTAGTATACACTTCCCGAGATTAGGTAACTGAGGAGTCGGAGAGAGTCGCTCTGTTCGCTCTTCTACCTATTCACAGTCTGTCAGTAACGGTGTGACCGACTCAGAGGGTGAGTTCAGCACGACATCCCCATTTCTTTCACGCTGAAGTCAGCGAACCAGCTGTTCAGTAGACCTGCGAACTGATCGATGAAGAAACTACCAGAGAAGAGTGGTATTCGTCCTGGTATACAAGATGGAATGCGCGTATCTCGCACGTAGCCGTGATCAGGCACTATAGGATACGCGCCTCGAAAACGAAACCGTCAGTCTGACTTTGGCTATCTCAGTAAATGTACTCATCCGTGATCGGGACGCTCCCGGTATCTGTGAACGACGACCGGGAGAACGGCTGTGTACCGATCCGACTCAAACGACACCTCAGCGCCAACGGTCCGAGGCAGCGGTTCGCGTAGCGTGCTGAGATCGACTGGATTCCGCGTGACTAACTCCCCATCCTCATCATATACATATCGTTGCTTCACGACCGTTGCAATCGGTACTGCTCGCTCAAACTCCTCTTCCTGTACGTCACCTTCTATTTCGTTAGCGGCAATCCGCTCAATCGATAGAAAGACTCCCTCTCCCAGTAGTTCCCGATCGCGGAGTATTGATCCGATATAGTTATGAACCTGGGTGTTCGCTGTTATCGTCGCCTGCAGCCTTGTTTAGACGCTCTCGGTTACGTGAGTTAGCGTGCGTGTTGGCTGAACAGAATCAGTCTACGACAGCCTCTCTGTCCAACTCCGTGCTTCGGATACCGACCGTTTCGTCCGATCGACACCGCGTCTAAACAAGGCCCAACGCGCGTATCTCGCATGAGGGCAACAAATGTGTATGTTTCCTGTCAGCACCGTCGTAGCCGACACGGAAAACTTAGTTAGTAATCACTCGGCTCAGGATTCCGAGTACTCACACTGCAGGTGTTCGCATCAGTGTACGAGAATATTGCTCGCTGTTCAGTCAGCGAGTAGAACGGATGACAACCCGATAAGTGCCCAATCGATATGTCCATTTGGCTGGGTACAGAAGCATGGAATATATTTGTGGGACGTTTCCTTGCGTTTATATCGTTGTCTGGGGAGGCTGTACTGACCGTTGATGGATTTTTGCCTAAGCTGTTGGCTGGAACCGTAGCGGCTTGGGCAGCATTGTACGCGACGACCAGCGGGGTCAAAGCGATAAAAGATTGGTGGGGTATAGAAGCCACGGATTCAATGCCAATCGATGAGGCTATCGGAGCCAGTGAATTGGTTCAAATCCAGGGTCGCGTTCGTCCAGCCCAGCCTGACGATGCATTTGTGTCACCGATACTATGTGAAGAGTGCGTCGCTTACGAGTATGATATCCGCAAAGTAGTACAGGATAGCGGTCGGACACGAATTGACTCTGCCACTAATTATAAGTCATTCATTATTTCTGACGGAGTCACCGATATCCTCGTTGATCCCGACAAAGAGAGCTTGTCGCTGAATACTACGATGAAAACACCAAGTACAAAAAAGTCAATCGAACAAAAACTTGCTGATGACAGGCTGGAGGTGGAACCATCAGTATACACATCGGTCTTGGGCGACACCACGAAACCCATCGAGGTGAGTGAAGGAACGCTCGGCGTTGGCGAGAAAATCACGGTTGTTGGGAAAGCTACCCCAGTACCAGCGAAAGCAGTCACAGATGTGGATGCAGTTATGATGTCCGAGGAAGCTCACCTCACGGTGATGAACGACGATTCAGGAAACACCGCGTTGAGGAAAGCCGGTCGAGGAGGATTTCTGTTGCTATTCGGGTTAATTTTCGGCGCTTTTGCAATACTTATTCTGACACCCGTCGTCCTCGAGATAGTGGCAACGGTGGGATAGTGATCCGATGAATATGCGCGTTGAATTTACCAACCGAACTCACTGGTTGGACACAGAGACGAGTGTTTCACTACTCCTGTGGCAACTCTGGATGATGGGAACGGACGCGACACTGTGGCCGGAGATACCCGCGTGGAACGGGTCAGTTCTGGGACAGCTCACGCCACGTCACGCGTTCGATCCGACGCTGACGACAGGCGTCGCAGTGGTGGTTGCGGTTGGGGTTGTCGCTTTAGCGGTTGTTGGTCGGCGGTTCTCGACGAGACGTCAACTGCTTGTCGGCGGTGGAGCGACATACGCGACAACCATGCTCGGTCTATGGGCAGGGGTTCGGCTGGTGTTCTGGCAGTTCGCGTTCGATCCGGTCGGAGATGCGCCCGCCGTCGTTCCCGTGCTGGTCGTGTTTGCAATCGTAATCGCGGGTCAGTTCGTGCTTCCGGTGTACCTGTTGGTCAACCACAAAATGTGGACGCCGCTCATCTGGTTGTTCGGCGTGACGTGGGCTCTCGGCGAGTTTGTCCTCTTGGTGGGCGGTGAGTCTGGCGGGCTGTTCGCCCTTCTTGTGTGGGTCGTTGGACTGCTGCCACCGTGTCTCGGTGTTCTGGTCGTCACGACTGGTGGCGAACTCCTCCTCCGGCGTTTCGATCTGCCGAATCCGCTTTAGGTCTGACCCACCATTGCTCTCTGCTGTCGCGTTCTGAGCGTTCAAAAACGGCTTGAGCCGGAGTGGCGGGTTGGTAGGTGTAGGTTGTGACAGGAAGGCTCATCAACAAATGACACGAACGTCAGTTCAGGCGCGGCTTACACCGTTCGTCGGTCTTGGACAACGCGTCTCCGAACGCGTCCCCCGCGACCGAGCGACTGTGACCGTCTCACCGGTCGGGAGAGATGAAGCCTGCAAGACTGCACGCTCAAGCCACGTCGCTGCGAGGGACGGGGTCGGATACAACCACCCGAAAATCGCATCCCATTTGCGTCCGACGCCCGATTACCGATGATGCGTCCGAAATTATATCCACGACCTATCACAACCAATCAGTAGCTGTATGTCACCTTACGGGATTTCTTCCTCCCACTCACTACTTGGTGCCGCCGCTTTGTTGATCGCAACTGCGCTCACTCGATCGGCGTGGAATCGACGAAGCAGGCCCGGAGCCAGAGCGCTAGCTACTGTCGGGGGTTTGCTCACGCTCGGTAGTATCGCTTTCTTAATTATGTTCGTCTACCCGGCACGGTATCAGGGACTTTGGATCGTCACGTTGTACAACACCTCCGGGTTCGTCGCTGTTTTCGCGTTCCTGTTCGCTATCAGGTTTACCGGGCGCGGCCAGTGGCTCACGCGGTCGGTTCGAACGCTCTTGATATCGCTGCCAATTATACTGCTGGTAGTAAGTTTCCTCCCGTTCGAACTGGGTGTCGAGACGACATCGCAGGCAGGTATCCTCACTCAGCGCGTAATCGGACTCGTCTCCGGAGTCCTTACTCCGCTGTACGCTATCGCTGCCGCCATCCTTCTCTGGGCGGCAATCTCTCGAGACGCCATGCCGTATGGACAGGGGCTCCTACCGGCTGTGTCACTTCTCGTGTTGGCCCTGGCTCCGATCCTGTCGTCGGTATTTGCCCACTCGGAGCGGATCTTTCCTATCGTCCTGCTCCTTGCAGGCGGGGGGCTCTTGATCACGCTGCGCTGGTACCGGCCGTTGGAACAGCTTCCGGTTGCCCGCCCGGTAGTCCAGAGTCGTATCGTCGATGAGTTGTCGGAACCGGTCGTGGCGATTGATCGTAAGGACAGGGTGGTCGATCTCAACACTGCCGCCGAGGACACGTTCGGCTGCGAGCAACCGGCCGTGGTCGGACGGCCCGTCCGACGTATCTTCGACGATGCGGTGCGAGCACACGAGGAACGACAACTGATTCGGGTGAGCGATGGAGTCCTGACCGTCATTTCCGAGACCATTAGCGATACCGACGGCGCTCCCCTCGGCACGGTACTGCTGTTCAGAGACGCGACCGACCAGCGGCTCCGCGAGCGACAAACGCGCATGCTGACCGACTTTCTCTCCGAAGTGATCGGAGGCCAGCTCAACGAAATCGCACGGCTCGCATCGTCGGTTGAAAAACAGGACAGTCGTAACGCGTCCGGAGTCGCTCCGAGTGACACGCGGGGCGACCCCGAGGCTACGGGTGAACGAATCCGCACACGTGGTGACCTCCTTCTCGCAGTGGGGAAGCGTGCAAGAGAAATGAAACAAGCGCTCGCGGAGACTTCCTTGGAAGCCTCAAGCGACCTCCTGTCAGGGGTGCGGGCCGCCACGACGCACAGTTCGATACAGGCAGACGAGCACACCGTCCAGGCAGCTGGCGAGTCGTACACTGTTGCAGTCCCACAGTCGCTCGTGATTGCGGGGTTCGCGGCCGTTTTCGACGCTGTCACGATCCGAAACCGTTCGGTGACCATCTCGTTTGAGACCGACATCGGAGAGCGGGGCGCAAACAGCGGATCGGTCGCGGGCACCGAGTCGAGAACTGGATCCGATTCGGACGAATCGAACCGCCAGTTGGGTCCACGACGGACCGCCATAGCAGCCGACGATCACGGGTACGATGGAGTCGTATACGTCGATATACGAACCGAGTCTCGCGACGAGGACGCCGATCCAGTGTCAGAACCGACCGCGGAGCATCCCGCAGCAAAGCTGCTCTCGTTGATTGCCACCGATGCTGGCGGAAGCGTGGATATCGACGGAACCCCTTGGGAGCATCTCCGCTTGGCGCTTCCCGCACGCAAGACCGGTTTGAGAGGGAGCGATGATTGATCCGTTTGCCGTGGTCGATGCCCTGCTCGTCGTGGGCCTAGTAACAGCCGGAATCACGGCCGTCGCCCGTCGGCCGGAACTCGGGACGACCGGTCTCGGTATCACTGCCGGATGTCTCGCCGTGGTCGCCGCCCTTGACGTGGCCGTCCGTCTGGGAGTCGCTGATATCGAGACGCTGTTCAGCGGTGTGAGAGTCGCCCTGTTCGGGGCGTCGATGGCCTGGTTGTGGTTCGCAGTCGAACACACCGGTCGCGGTCCAGAACTCACGTGCAGGCGATTGTTCGGTGGCACCGGGACGGCTGTCGGCTTGGTGTTCGCAACGCAACTACCAGTGACAGTGATCCAGAACGCCTCGGCGGCCGTCATCAACGTCTCGGCAACGTACGGGAGTGTCGCGGGAACCTTTCTGCTCTCACAGGCGACACTCAAGCGTAAATTAGTCCCTCTGTGGCAAGGCGTTCTACTCCCAATCAGCGGTAGCAGTCTCGTTATAATCGGGTTCGTGGCGTCACTCACACCCCTACAAGACAGTGTCGTCCAGAATCTCATCTTGGCCACCGCTCTCTGCGCTGGAGTGCCATTAGCGGTAAGCGTGTTCACCGAAGCAGCCGAAGACACCACGAAACAGGCACGGTTGGTCCGCGGCGTGGTTCTCGGAGAAATTTCGGAAGCCGTGATCGTAACGGACACGCGTGGAAATATTATTTATACGAACGAAGCCGCGAGGCGGGTGTTTCTCGGGACACAGTCTCGAGACGCCTTCGGACGTGATTTCGAGTCGCTCATCGGGGTGGGACCCGATGAACTCCACGATGCTCCTGTCGACCGTGAACTGACGACCGAAAACGGCCGCCGATGGGTCGAGGTGACACACAGCCCGATGACGGGATCGAACGGTGACACGGCCGGGAACATCTACATCTTCCGTGACGTTACAGCACGGCGGAGCAACCAGCAACGGAGAAACGTCCTCGTGAGGCTCTTGCGTCACAACCTCCGTAATAAAGTGGACGTGATCCGTGCCCATGCGGAGCTCCTCGACGAGCAGCCGGAACGTGGTAACCAGATCGCCAATTCGGCCAGAAAGCTCGCGGCGACGAGCGAGACCGTCACCGAGATGGACCAACTCCTCTCGCAGGAGCACATCGACCGGGAACGGATCGAAATCGGAGCACTTACCCGAGAGGTAGGAAATCGGGTCGCCGACGATTTCGGAGGGGCCGTGACCGTCGACGCGGAGTCGGTGACGCTGTACACCAATCGTGAGGCCGTCCGGACCGTTGTGGCTGAACTCGTCAGCAACGGTATGAAACACGCCGAGATGGATGAGCCACCCGTTCGGATCTCAGTTCGCGCATCCGCCGAACACGCTGTGATTACGATCGAAGACGAAGGACCAGGTATCCCCGAACAGGAGTACGCTGTGCTTGGATCCGTCGAACAGTCACAGCTCCGCCATGGGCGGGGGCTGGGCATCTGGATGGTCCAGTGGATCGTCATCCGACTCGGCGGTACGCTTTCGTTCGACGCCGACAGCTCCGGAACCGTCGTAACCATTCGACTTCCACGTGGTGACGGCAAACGTGATCCTCAATCTAACCCTCACCACACACAAGCTTGATATCCGACGATTGTGTCGGCATAGTACTGAATAATCGGGTCGATATTAGATCGGAGTAGATTGGTCAAGACAGGTGATTTACATTCCGACGCATATCACTGATTGACTTACGCCCTATCAGAAAGTGTGTGCGAGATACAGAGGATGCCTATATCTATGTGGTCAGTTATCGCAACTGCTGTACTGACTCTTTTTATAACTGAATCAAATGACTCTGAGTATGTCTGACCGAGCAGAGCACGAGGATACAATCCGTGTCCTCCATGTTGATGACCAACCGGACTTCGCCGAAATGACCACAGCGTTTCTTGAACGAGAGAGTGACCGATTCGACACTGAAACGGTAAGTAGTGCGAGCGAGGGGCTGAATCGTCTTGCTGAATCCACATTTGATTGCGTCATTTCCGACTATGAGATGCCTGGGCAGAACGGCGTTGAGTTCCTCCGAGCTGTTCGTGAGGAGTGGCCTGATCTACCGTTTATTCTGTTTACTGGCAAAGGGAGCGAAACCGTCGCCAGTGACGCAATCTCCGCAGGAGTCACTGATTATCTACAAAAATCGCCTGGAAATGAGCAGTACGAATTACTGGCCAATCGCATTCTGAATTCTGTCGGCAAGGTACAAGCCGAGCAACAGATCAAAACAGAGCAGAAGCGATTTAAGACTCTTTTCGACCACCTCTCACAAACCGCTGTAGAAGTTCGGTACGAGGCCGATGAGCCAATCGTCAGGCAGGTTAATGCGGCATTTGAGAACGCATTCGGGTACGAATCTGAGACTATGATCGGCGATTCACTTGACACACACATCGTCCCTGATAACCGAACTGACGAAGCCGTAGAAATCAATGAACATGTCCAATCTGGCGGCAGTCTTGACTCGAGGGAGGTGGTTCGACAGACGACAGACGGACTCCGTAAATTCCTCCTCCAAAATGCGGTCTATGATGACGGTTCAGGCGGGTTTGCTATCTACACAGACATTGCTGACCGAAGCGAACGTAAGGAACTGCTTGAACGAAACCGAGATCTACTGCGACACACGCAACAACTGGCTAAGGTTGGTGGGTGGGAGGCAGATCTTGAAACTGGCGAACAGCGTTGGACGAAGGAAACATACAATATCCACGATCTCGATCCTGCTGAAGAATCCGACCCATCGGTTGAAACAGCGATCGAATTTTATCATCCTGACGACCAATCAACAATTCAGACAGCAATCGAAAACTGCCGCACCCACGGCAAGCCGTACGATCTTGAACTGCGATTGATCACGGCAGAAAATGATGAAAAGTGGGTACGTACTACTGGTGAACGCATACATGACGGTGACGATATAATCAAACTTCGAGGCGCAATCCAAGACATCACCGCTCAGAAAGAACGAGAAAAGGAACTCCGACTGTACGAACAACTCGTTAGGCACTCTCCCGAGTTGCTGGTCATCATGGACGAGGAGATGACTGTTAAGTACCAAAGCCCACCGTCGCCGTTACTCGAGTGGGAGCCACTGGATGTTGTTGGCGAGAACCCCTCCGAAGAGATCCACCCAGACGACCACGAGAAACTCATGGATCACTTTGCTCGACTGAAGGACAAACCCGACGGAATTGTCGCCGTTGAGTTTCGGGCACGGGACGTGGATGGGGACTGGCGGTGGATCGAAAGCCGTGGGCAGAACTTCACTGACAGCGACCCGATTGAGGGTATTCTTGCGGTAATGCGTGACGTTACACAGCGAAAACAACAAGAACAACGACTCGTTCGGGAACGTGACCGGCTCGATGAGTTCACCAGCATCGTGTCGCACGACCTCCGGAGTCCGTTGAACGTCGCAAAGGGGCGGACGAAGCTGGCTGCTAGCGAGTGTGACAGCGAACACCTAACCGATGTTCAACAGGCCCTGACACGTATGGAAGCGCTCATAGAGGACTCACTAGCGCTGGCTCGACAAGGAAAAGTCGTCGGTGAAACGACTAGTGTCGACCTCGAGGCGATTGTCGCTCGGTGCTGGGAGACGACCTCCACAACCGAGGCTACCCTTGAGATTGAGGGGCTATCATCAATACAAGCAGATGCGGATCGATTACCAGAGGTGTTTGAGAATCTTTTCCGAAATGCGGTTGACCACGGTGGCGAAGGCGTGACGATCACCGTTGGTGAGGTAGACACCGGATTTTATATAGAAGACGACGGGTCCGGCATCTCTGACGATAACCGGGACGAAGTGTTTGAGACCGGGTACTCGACATCCGAAGAGGGAGTCGGCTTCGGACTGAATATTGTCAAACAGATAGTAGAGGCTCACGGCTGGGAGATTCATGTGACCGACAGTGCCGATGGTGGTGCCCGGTTCGAGATTACCGGTGTCGAGAAAGTTGAGTGACCGATGCGTGCTGTGAATCTCGCACAGCTATTGGAATATCTCCCTGATCTGGCAGAATCCTCGGCACTCAATCCGCAGGCACATTCTATCGGCTAATTCAGGATTTATTTGGGGAAAATAACACAGTTCCCGTGATGACTATATCCTCTATATTCAGCAGGCGCTCAGCGATCTAACGACATTCTGTTAGAATCGGTCTGCTGAATACACAGCGCGTGTCTTGCACTCATCACCTTCTGATTACAGTGAATCAAATCGGTCAGTAGAGAAGTGCTACTTGCTTCGTTTCTCGGGCTCTAACCCGTATTCTTCTGGGTTGTACTCACCGAGAACGAGTACAGACAGTATCAATGTTCCAGACACAACCAGAGAAACCCAGAACATATCTAAACTGAGTGGGCCAACGGTGCTCAGAGTACTGCTTGGGCTAGAAAATACGATCGTCATTGTTGCCCCGCACACTCCGAGAATTGGGAGTCGGTAATGGTGAATTTTCGTTAATATTCGAAGCATGTTTCAACGATTTCTGCAATTCCTGGTGCTAATATTGTTTGCGAATGATTGATCCGCACCCTGCATAGCACGGTGATTCAGTAGAGCGCACGTATCACGAAGATGGATTCGTTCAGACATGCTGCGATCGGGTTGGTCAGTAACAGACGTTATCTTTAGGAGACTACACGCAAAATCAACGTTGCAGAAATGTCAGCCAAGCCCTCCAGCGTCGAAATCGCAGATACGGTCTCTGATTTGATGTACGGGATTGCCGGATGGCTCTTGATCGGACTTGGAGCCGCGGCATTCTTGAGTGGCACCGGTGGAGTCATTCAACACGCCGGGACAAATGAGATGATCGTTCCACTATTACTTCTTGGATTGGCATTTCTGTTCATCACATCAGGTATCTTTGTCAACCCACGCTTTCGCCGCCGACTTGACCGACGTCATAACCTCTCCCGGTTCGGTCAGGCCAAGACTGTCGACAGTAGAGTCCTTTCGCCATCCGAGAATCGCCATGAGTCGTGTGTCAGTTGTGGATCTGGTCTGAGAACGGGAGTTGACCGTCGATATCGGCAAGAATACGTTGTCGCTGGTATTCCAGTGTGGACGGTATCTGAGAATCACAACTACTACTGTTCGAGTTGTGCTACCGAGGAATTGTCTGGTCACATTTCCACCGACACTGGCAGTAGCGATGCCACAGAGCGAACAATTGCTGAGACCGAATAAGTTCGCGGAGATAGTGACTTGCTGATCCACCTGAGTTAGTGTGAACTCAATAGTTACTGACTGCTGACTACATCCTCTGTATCGGTCACGTCGTTACTGACAAACTCTGATTAGTTAGCGAATGCAATGCTACATACAGCGCGCGTATCGGTCACGAAGTAACGGACAGCAGGCTACGGTCGTTCCGCCTCGAGAAACGCGTCAATGCCGTCGAACAGCTGGTCGAGAGTCGTCTCGTCGGTGAATGGATTCAACAGAACGACTCTGAGCCACCGATTGTCCCGATACGTCGGGAGTGAAACGAAGATGTCCTGCTCGGAGAGCAACTGCCGCTGAAGCCGCCCGTTGAGCGTGTCTCGCTCGTCCGGTAGACACCAATCGGGTGCGGCACGAAAACAGACGAGGTTCATCTCCGGTTCGCTGGCCAGTTCCAGCTCGTCGTGGTCGGCGACATGGTTGCGAATCAGTGCTGTCAGTCGGTAGCTCTCGTCGATCAACTGTTCGAGTCCCGCGCGACCGAGGTGCTGGAAGGTGAGCCAGAGTTTCAGGACTGCCGCCCGGCGGGTGCCCTGAACGCTGAGTTCGCCGAGATTGGGGACCGCGTCGTCGCCACGCATGTACGGCGCCCCCACGCGAAAGTCCTCCTGTAACACGTCAACATCTGTGAAGAGTGCCATTGCGCAGGTCTTGGCGACGTAACACCACTTCTGGGGATTGAATGTGACTGAGTCCGCGATCTCGATTCCATCGAGTCGCCCACGCTCAGCCTCAGAGAAGACGAGGGCACCACCGTAGGCCGCATCAACGTGGAACCACAAGTCGTGTTCGTCGGCGATATCACCAAGCTCCGGTAGCGGATCGATATTCCCGGTCGTGGTCGTGCCAGCGGTCGCAACGACACAGAAGGGCATGTAGCCGTCTCGTGCAGCCCGTTCGACCGCCCGCTTCAGTGCGCTCGGCTTCATTCGAGAGTTCGCGTCTGTCTCGACAGCGACGACGGCATCGGTCCCGAGCCCGAGCATCATCGCCGCTTTCTGGAGCGAGGTGTGTGCCACCTCCGACGCGAACAGTACTGGCTCGCGATCCAGCCCGGTGAGTCCATCCTCGTGAACGTCGAACGCGTGGTTCCGGGCGACCGACAGGGCGTGAAGGTTCACAAGAGAACCGCCGCTGGTGAGGACTCCGCCAGCGTCGGGCCCGAGGCCGAACTCGCTGGTGATAGTCTCAGTCAACTGGACCTCGAGTTCAGAGAACACCGGAGACATCTCCACGCTCAGCATATTGTTGTTGACCGCCGATGCGACCAGATCACCCAGCACCGACACCGTCGTCGGCATCGTATCCATATGGCCGATGTACCCCGGATGGGCGGGGTTCATCGATCCGGCAACGATCATATCGAGATCGCTGAGAAGGTCGTTCTGGGACCGCGGAGATACTGGAATACTGACCTCGGGGATGGTGGGATCGTCTGGCAACGGCGACCGGTCTTGTGCTCCTACAAGCTGTCCGAGGAGCTGATCAACGACGTCCTCGGCGAGGTTCCGGACATCTTCGGCGTTATCGCCACTCGGGTCGATGAACCCTGCTTCGGGCGAGTTGGAACGATTCATGTATACCGGCTCTGTCTCCAGTGACTTCGAACATGCGGACTATATTGGATCGACACTACCTGCTCAGATCTCAGTATAGGAGTACTCCGGCCTGTAACCGTGATTCACGTCAGGGGAGTCTTGGGTGGCAGCGTCTTGCTGACTATAAGCTCTGTATCTCGCACGTAGCTTCTATCAGCTCCGAAGGATTTCAACAGAGCCGTAATTGTGTAAACCGACCAGACGACTAGTTCGCTGGAGGGAGCGGACGGGTAGGCACTGCTGAATCCATCATCTACATCTGACACAGCAGTTCCTGATAGAACCCCGATAAGATGGTTCCACTATCTTCGGTCAGAGCCTCGCCCAAACAGTTGAGGTTCTTTGCGTCATATTGGTAGTAGAAACCCGTGTCATCTACAACAACCAACTACGATATCGTGGTCTGGGGAGCCACCGGATTCGCTGGCCAACTCGTCGCCGAACATCTCACCAGTCACTATTCCGCCGCTGAACTGTCTGTTGCTCTTGGTGGTCGAAATGAATCTAAGCTCCGCCGACTCGCAGAAGGGCTTGCAAATGAGTCTGATCGAGAGGAGGTCCCCATTGTCGTCGGTGATGCCACCAAACCGGCGAGCCTCCGCGGGATAGCCGGCCAAACGAAGGTCGTCTGTACGACAGTCGGGCCCTACACAACATACGGAACACCACTCGTCGAAGCCTGCATTGAGGCTGGAACCGACTACTGTGATCTCACCGGGGAGATTAACTGGGTTCGAGAGATGATCGACCGCTATCACGACGATGCTATGGCTGCCGACGTGAAAATTGTCCACAGCTGTGGGTTCGATTCGATCCCATCCGACCTCGGGGTCAAACTGTTGCAATCGTACGCTATCGAGGAGTTTGGAGACTCTTGTGAGTTCGTTCGTATCTATCTCGAAGATGGAAAGGGTGAGGTGAGTGGCGGCACCTTAGCTAGTGCGGCCGAATTATTCGAAGCCGCCGCAACTGATCCGATTGCCCGAGAAACAGTATCGAATCCGTACTCGTTGGCTCCACCGGGCGAACGCTGCGGTGTCGATACAGGCGTACAACGACGACCACAGCGAGATTCCATCCGCTCGATATGGACGGCTCCCTCGCCGATGGCAGCCGTCAACGAACGGGTAATCCGACGGAGCAATGCCCTCTTGGAGTATCCGTGGGGCCGAGAGTTTCGGTGTACAGAGGTCATCCCAACCAGTTCTGGGATCGGCGGTGCCGCAGCAGCCGGCGGGATCGCACTCGGCTTGGGTGTCGGAACCGCTGCGATGAAGAGTCGGCTGCTTCGGCGTGGATTGCGTCGGTTCGTGTTCCCTGAGCCGGGCACAGGGCCCTCGGAAGCGGAGATCAAATCAGGTCACTTCTTGATTCGCGTCATCGGCCGAGGGACAACGACCGACGGGCCGTTCACTGTCATGAGTGAGATCGGAGCCGAACTGGATCCTGGGTATGGCGCAACCGCCCGGATGCTCGGAGAGGCTGGGATTTGCTTGCTGCGAGGTGAGACGGTGTCACCGCTAGACGGTGGCATTCTGACGCCCGCTTCGGGGATTGGTGATCCACTCGGTGATCGACTTCGGGATGTTGGCTTCACCGTGACCGCTGGTGAGTGGCAATGAGCAACACATCATGGCGATGACTCTCGGGAGCTAATCGTGGTATTCAACCGCTTACCGAAAAGCCGTGAGGACTCATTCTGCACACTGGAGCCCGCTGGGTGTCAACTTCATTCCAACACGTTCTTCGACGTATTCGTTATGAAAGTTACAAGGCTAAAACCCCGTCCTTCAGGGCGGGGATACAGCCGACAAACCCTCCACTGACCACGTTCGATAGCACAGCCAGATATGCCACGCCAACCGATATCATTAACAAAACGGTACGCATAACCAGTTATGAAGCCAGAAAATGGGTCGAACCATCCGAACCTTCGAGGCTACGATTACGAACCAGCAACAGGTTCGTGACGGCCTCGACCAACTCGGATGGGCTGCCTCAAAGCTCTGGAACGTCGGTCGCTACTACGCACAAGAACAGTGGGACGAAACGGGCGAGATTCCCGATGATGGGGAACTCAAAGCCGAACTCAAAGGCCACAAACGCTACACGGACTTGCATTCTCAATCCAGTCAGCGCGTTCTCGAAGAACTCGCTGAAGCGTTCAACGGCTGGTTCGGTAAGCGCCGGAACGGCGACAACCGTGCCCGACCGCCCGGCTACCGCAAAAACGGAGACTCTCACCCACGTTCAACCGTGTCGTTCAAATCGGCTGGTTTCAAGCACGACGGACAGTTCACCCGTGTCCGCCTCTCGAAAGGCCGTAACCTCAAAGAACACCGTTCAGACTTCATCCTCTGCGAGTACCAGACTCGTCCGGACGTTGACCTGACCAAGTGGGACATTCAACAAGTTCGAGCCGTCTACAAACGCGACGAGTGGCGGCTTCAATTCATCTGTCGCACCACCATCGACCCGGAACCACCGGGCGATGAGGTAGCTGGTGTAGACCTCGGGATATGCAACTTCGCCGCCGTCTCGTTCGGCGGAGAATCCGTGTTGTATCCCGGTGGCGCACTCAAAGAAGACGAATACTACTTCACGAAGAAGAAAGCCAAGTGCGACGATTCTTCGTCCCGTGAGGCTACCCGTCTTGACCGAAAGTGAACGGGTCGCCGGACGCACTTCTTGCACGCACTCTCGAAAGCAATCGTAGAGGAGTGCGTCGAACGAGGCGTCGGAACCCTTGTCGTGGGCGACCTCGGCGGCATCCGAGAAGGCAACAAGAACGGCAAACCCCGAAATTGGGGCGACCACGGTAATCTCGACTTGCACGGGTGGGCGTTCGACCGATTCACGACGCTTCTGCACTACAAGGCTGAAGCGGAAGGCATCGACGTGGAGTTGGTGTCCGAACGCGATACGTCGAAGGCGTGTTCGGCGTGCGGCCACACAGATGACAACCAGCGAGTTGAACGCGGTCTGTACGTGTGTGAGAAGTGCGATACGGTTGCGAACGCGGACGTGAACGGTGCGGAGAACATTCGACAAAAGGTACTCCCGAGTCTCGCCACAGATGGCGGTGATAGGGATAACGGCTGGTTGGCACAGCCAGCGGTTCACCTGTTCGACCGTAGTGAGGGTGTTTTCGCCCCACGAGAACAGGTTGTTAACCGCGAATCTTAATATCCCAACGCGGGAATCCTCGCCCTTCAGGGCGGGGAGGATGTCAACTTCGGGACGATATACGCCCTAACACACAACCTGTTTCTGGTCGCCTTCCTGCACGGCATCGGGAACTTCTGGCCGCTGGTCGTCGATCCTGGCCTGGGAGCCTGGCCCAACTGGGGTGTGATCATCGCCCTGTACGGACTAGTCGTCGTATTGTATCGTCGGTGGGCCTCTGTTACGGTGCGGACACCGGAACGCGCCACGATGAAAGGTAACAAGCGGTGTATTGCGACTCCGATAGATCTTGTACACCCGTATCACTGTGGGGGGTTCGTTTGGTACAGGCGTCGTTTGTTCGAACATTCGCTTTAAGATCGTTCGCGGCGAAGCCGACGTATGACACGAAACTGGTCCCGTCGTGGCGCGCTTACAATAGGGGTGAGCGGGCTCGCAACCGCACTTGCCGGCTGTCAAACGTCGTTCGCTTCAGATGAGACCCCGATGCTGGACTTGATAATCAATAATAGTACACCCGAACCACAAAACGTAGATGTCGAGGTTATTGATCCCGACGAGAACGACAGCGAGGCGTTGGTGTACGAGCTTAGCAAGGACTCGGGAGGGTCGGGAGGAGAGTACATTGAAATTCCAGCCAACTCGGAACGGACGTTTGAAGCTGTTGCCGAGGACGAACGATATACCATCCGTGCTACGGTCGATCGGGCGTTCGATAAATGGCGGCACTATCACTATACTACTGCTCCCGTAGACTACGACGGCCAAGTCTTCGTTCTGATTGCCCGGCTTGAAGAGACCGGGAGGGATGTCATCCGGTTTGGTCCGGGGCCGTAATCACAACCGCTGTACGAGCCGGTATCCGCCGAGGCCGAGAAGGCCGATCCAGACGCCGGCAAAAAGTAAGAACCCGATCGTCTTGGCTTGCAGCACGCCGACCATCTCGATGTAGGGGGCAGCGAAACCAACGGTGGCGACGACGGCTCCAGCCCCGATAGCACCGGCGCGCATGCCCTCACGCTCGGAGGTCAGTGCCACCCACCCAACGAAGATACCGAGTGGGATCATCGTCAACCACGCCGTCAACAGTCGGAATGGGAGGTCGAACCAGCCGTGGCCGACCATCCCAGTCTGGAGCAGGAACTGGTCGTCACCGTCCTTAATCACAACGGCTGTTCCCTCAGGTCACGTTCCTCACCGTACGTGAACTCCTCCGAAAGCTCGTCTTGGGTGTAGGCGTCACAGGTGAGGACGAATCCCTGACAGACGACCGGGGTATACTCGTTGTCCGGAGCTGCTCTCGTCCGGTCCACGAAGGTTTGGGCAGTCGGTGAGAGCTCACTATAGCGGTAGGTCGGTGCCTGCTCGACGGTTTCGTTGTATTCGGCTGCCGTGTCCGGGACGATTTGGTGGTGGTATCGGTAGGAGTCCTCAGCCACGTAGGGCGAGGCGACCGTCCCCGGGTAAGAGGCGAGCCATAGGAGGAGGACCGCGACGGCGATACCGGCGACTTGGAAGGTTCGATTGGAGGGCGACATCGAAATACCACCCTCATGTCCCTAATCAACAGTAAAGTGCTTTCGGAAACACTCTCATACGGGCAGTGTCGGTACACCTTGTTGCTGGCTTGGGTGGAAGAATGCAAGCAGAGGGATGTTTGGACGCCGGATCTCACTCGATTGATTAGGGAAAGACGGCTCTGTTGAAATCCTCTATTCGTTACAGTTCTCAATGTCCCCGCTGTATACAACGCGCATATCTTCGATAAGCCAGATTGGCGGCTCTGTTGAAATCCTCAGAAGTTGATAGTTTCACATCCCCCAATCGCTCAGTACAGAGGACTCACATACCGACGTAGAACGCTGATATACCGATATTATGTCAGAAATCGTGTGCGAGATACAGAGGATGAAGTCAGCACAACGGCTTCGTTTATTTCGCGTCAAATCGGATGGATCACCCGTTAGTTGAACGTGCGAATGTATCGGCTATTCTCCGCTACGACTGCGCTCGTAGACGTAGCTGAAAACGAGGCTGAGTGGGACGGCTATCCAGATCGTCCACACTACCACTACCAAGATGGTATCAGGGTACAGCTCAAAGAACGCTCCGAGGAACTCGGTGAGCGAGGTCGGCGGGTCAACTCCCCCGTATGGGTTCAAAAACTCGTAGCCGTACACCGGAGCCAGTAGCAACCACACGGCAGTTCCGGCAGGGTAGTTCCCGGCGACCGTGACCAACGCTGCGACGGCACTGTAGTATGGGACACTCGACGGCAGGGAGCGCCACGTGAGCGCCCCGACCACGAATCCCGTGGCGAGGTACACCGGGACCGCAGACAGAATCACCCCTGCGGAACCCAACGAACCCGCAACCAGCGTACTCACCGGAGCAAACACGATTCCACCGGCGAGGACACCGGCGGCCATACTGTAGCCGGCCCCGACGTCCTGTCGGTCTCCGAGCGGCAACCGTGACGGTCCGTATCGACCGTACAGCCGCACCACTCGGTCCAGCCTGGCTACCATGACACTCTCTCCACATAAATTGTACTTGAACGTACTTTGTTCCGTCGGCTGTACAGTGTCTTGCTGTCTATCTCCCCATTCGGGGCAGCCTCGGCTCCAGGGTAGCCCAGATACAAGGTAGAACAGTCTACTCGCTGAATAATCGAAGACAATCCAATCGATATATTTCTAGTCTGTATTGACCGATCCGACCAGCTCGTTTTCTGAAGAGCTTCTGTGCGAGATACGCGCGCTGTATTCAGCAACGCCAAGGAGATCTCCTCAGTTTCTGTCGGTAGTGAGGTGCGAGATACAGAGCATGACTACATCACCTTGGCCGAGCTGAATTGAGCGGTAACTACAGAGGAGAAAGTTACGGAGAATCAAGGAG
>NZ_NHPG01000058.1:0-41020 GCF_002252965.1 Halorubrum sp. Ea1 | reverse complement strand
CGTGCTCGTCGTGGCCGTCGCTCATGTCGACTGATGCGACGGGCGACCGTTTGAAACGACCGATCTACCGGCCGATCGAGCCCCCGCTCACCGGCGGGAACAGCGCCAGCTCGTCGCCCTCCTCCAGCGTCGTCTCCAACCCCTCGTCGTGGCGGACGCTCCGCCCGTTCCGGAGGACGTTGATGTGGTCGGCCACCGAGCCGTCCTCGAGCACGCGCTCTCGGAGGTCGGGGTGGGCGTCGAGCAGGCCGTCGAGCGCGTCGCCGACCGTGTCCCCCGGCGACGCCTCTACCTCGACGGTGCGGCCGCCGGCGATCTCCGAGAGGTCCGCGAACAGCTTCCACTCCATACGTTGACCCCGTACGGACGCCTCAAGAGCGTTGCGTCCCTTCGCTCGGTTCGGCCTCGGCGTCGGCCCGGTCCCCGCCGTCGCCGTCGTCGCCGTCGTTCGCCGTGACGACCGACGGGTCCGCCCTCTCTCCGCCGGCGTCGGCCTCGAACCGACGGAGCGCGTCGGGTCGGCCGACCAGATACACGAGATCGCCGGCGCCGAAGGCGTACCCGCGCCGCGGGATGGGCTGTACCGCCCCGTCCCCGGGTCGGACGGCGGCGACGACGACCTCCACGTCGCCGACGGTGCTCTCGGCGAGGGCGCTGCCGGCCTCGACCGTGATCGCCGCCATCGTCTCGTCGGCGTTCCGGAGCAGCGAGGCGAACTCCCGGTCGGCCTGCGGCTCCGCCGGGAGCGTCACGATCCGATACGACTCCTCCTCGGTGAGCCCCTCGGCGTCGGACTCGTCGAGCGCGACGGTCGCCGCGTCGCCGGCGACGCCCCGGAGCTCGCCGGTGGCGACCCGCTTCGGCTCCGGATCGGTGCGCCACAGCTGGACCGTGTCGCCGGCGGTCGCGTTGTTCGGCGGGTCAGCGGCCACGGCGACCGCGGCGGATCCGGGCGCGAGCGTCGGTCCGAGCCCCGCCGCCCGGGAGCCGACCGCGAAGTACTCGATCTCACCGTCGTCGGTGACGTCGACGTCCACGTAGCCGACGCCGTGGTCGCTCTTCACTCGCTCGACGAGCCGTTCGCGGAGCTCCTCGCCGGAGAGCTTCCGCGCGAACAGCAGCGTCTTCTCGGCCATCTCGGCCTTCTTCTCCGGCGACACCGGGTCGTAGGTGTCCATGTCGCGGATCTCCTCGGCCACCGGGAGCGTGACGGCCGTGAACCGGCCGACGGCCCGGACGATACCGGTCAGCTCGCCCTCCAGCTGCCTGGCCCCCGAGAGCGCGAACACGTCGACCGCGAGCCGGTCGCCGACGTACCGGCCGCCCGGTGCGAACACCGCCGCGACGCCGAGCGAGACGACGTTGAACAAGACGCTCTCCGGTTCGAGCAGCGACGGGCTCTCGCCGGCCGCGATCGCCCCGAGCGAGGTCGTGTTGAGGTACAGCGCGACGACGGAGACGCCGAGCAGGACGGTGACCCCCTCCGGGATCTCGTCCCGGAAGTACCACCGGTACGTCAGCGCCGCCGCGCCGGCGACGAGGACCGAGAGGACCGCGAAGGTGACGAGCGTGACCGCCGCCTGTTGCGGACGCGCGAAGCCGACGTCGACCGGGGGTGCGACGGCGACTTGGGGCGCGACGGCGACGAGGGCGCCGACGAGAGCCTCATGACCCGCGCCGGTCGCCGCGGCCGCCGCCTCCGCCGCGGTCATCGCGCGGCCTCCGCGAACCGGTCGAGGGCGTCGCGGCTCCCCACGACGAACAGGTCGTCCTCGGCGGAGAGGCGCTGCGAGCCGCCGGGGGCGATACTCCAGGAGTCGTGCCGCGCCGCGAGGACGGCGACGTCGTACGCCTCCCGAACCCCCACCTCGCCGATGGTGTGACCGTCGAGGGGGCCGCCGGGGACGACGGACACCTTACGGAACCGCTTCCCCGCGCGGCGCAGCAGCGTCGTGAGCTCGTACTCCCGGCGGGTGCCGCGGGAGAGGACGAGGACGCGCCCCCGACCCGCGCGCAGGAGCGCGCTCGCCTCCGGCCGCTCGACGGCGACCGTCACTCGCCCCTCTCCCCCGGTCGTCGTCGGCGCGCTCGCGGTCGTCGGGGCGGGGGGCGCCTCGCCGCCGTCCGTCCGCGGCCCGCCGTCCCCGCGCGGCTCCCCGTCGCTCCGCGCGGCATCGGTCCCGGGGAGGTCGTCTCCGGGCCGCCCGCCGCCGGTCGCCGGCGTCCCCGCGCCCGGCTCCGGCTTCCCGCTCGTCCTCGCGGCCAGGACGGTCCCGTCCACGCTGAGGCCGGACGCGAGCACGCGCACGACATCGCCGCGGGCGATCCCGGTCGGGACGAGCGCCGGCACCGACACCGCGCGCTTCCCCTCCGGGACCCGCTTCGACAGCGCTCCGGTCGGCGGCGCCGCGGCCACCGTCGCGTTGGCGCGTTCGTCGATCCGCACGGCGACGTCAGCCAGGTCGAGCTCGGTCCGGAGCCGCTCCGCGAACCGGTCTTCAAGCTCGACGAGCGGGAGGTCGGCCGGGAACGTCCACTCGCCGTCGACGATCGCGCCCCGGGTCTCGGCCGGCAGCGGCGGGTACCCCTCCATGTCGTTCACATCGCCGGCGACGTCGACGGTGACCCGACCCCGACCGCCGACCAGCTCGACGACGTCCGTCGAGAGGGTCCGGTCGCGGAGCTGTTGGAGCGAGATCCGCTTCGGGACGGTGGCGCCGAGCTTGTCCCCTTGGGCGTGCGCGTACAGCGAGATCATCAGGACCACCACGATGGCCGTGAGGACCGCCGGCGCGCGCTCGGACGAGCGGATCGTCTCGTCGTTGAGCGCGAGCAGGCCGCCGTTGATGCCGGCGATCGCGAGCGCGAGGACGACGACCCCGAGCCCGGGAATTGTCACCCCGGTGACGTACTTGAACACGAATCCGAGCACCCCGGAGACCAGCGCGGGCAGGATCCCCGTGATGATCCCGAGGTAGATCCCGAAGACGACCTCGACGGGCAGTGACATACGCCCCACACTCGGCGGTGAGGTTAAACCCCTGTCGCCGCCGCCGCTCCGCCCTCGCGGGGTTTAAGTCAAGCCTCGGCGACGGGCCGGTATGGAGCTGACCCGCGACTGGGTGACCGTGCGGGCGTCCATCGCCCTGACGTTCGCGGTCGCGGTCCTGTCGATCCTCGCCGGACTCGCCCAGATCGGCGGGCTCGGCGTCGACGGGCCGCTCGCCCCTCCCGTCCCCGACGTCGTCCGCCAGACGGTCGGATTCACGGGGACGATCACCGGCTTCGCGATGCTCGGCAGCGGCTTCGCGCTGAAGAACGGCTACCGGGTGGGTTGGCACTCCACGGCGGTCCTGCTGCCCCTGACCGCGATTCAGGGGCTGATGCAGGCGTCGGTGCTGTCGTTCCCGCTGGTCGCGCTGTCGGTCCTGTCGGTGCCCCCGCTCGTCTACAACCGCGGACGGTTCGACAGGCGCTTCTCCCCGTCGCCGACGCAGCTCGCGGCGGGCGCAGCGCTCGTGACGGCCGTCTCGTACGGAACGGTCGGTACGTACGCGCTCCGCGACCAGTTCAACGGGGTGGAGACGATCGTCGACGCCTTCTATTTCACCGTCGTCACCGCCTCCACGGTCGGCTACGGCGACGTGACGCCGGAGGCCGGCGCGGCCGCCGACATCGCCCAGCTGTTCGTGCTCTCCTCGCTCGTGATGAACGTCGCCGCGTTCGCGGTGGCGCTCGGGGTCCTCCTCACGCCCGCCATCGAGGCGCAGCTCTCCAAGGCGCTCGGAAAGATGACAGACAGACAGATAGACCTCCTCGACGACCACGTCCTCGTGCTCGGCTACGGGGACCTGACGGAACCGATACTCGAAGAACTCGACGAGCGCGACGGCGTCGATTACGCCGTGGTGACGCCGGACGAGACGGCCGCCCGGCGGCTCGCCGACCACGAGGTCCCGGTGTACACCGCGGACCCCAGCGACGTGGAACCGCTCGAACGGGTCAACCTCGACGGCGCCCGCGCGGTCGTCGTCGCGACCGAGGACGACGCGCGCGACGCGCTCGCCATCCTTACCGCCCGCCAGCTCAACCCAGACGTGCGGATCGTCGCGGCGGTGACGCAGCGCGAAAACGTGGACAAGCTCCGCCGCGCCGGCGCCGATCAAGTGATATCCCCGTCGACACTCGGCGGCCACATCCTCATCGACTGCGCGTTCGGGGCGGACAGCCGGGACGCGACCGAGGAGATCCTCCGCGACGTCGACCTCGAAGACTGACGGCGGTTCGCGGCACCGGTAGATCGCTGTACCGGCGGTTCGCGACGCCCCGGAATTCGGTTGTCAGCGGCTCTGCCGGCCCTTCGTCTGCCGGTAATCCCGGCTCAACACGTTCTCGCGCATGTGATCGCGAAAAGCGTCGGCCTCGGCGTCGGTCATCGACTCCGGCTCCTTCATCGGCACCAGCTCGAACCCACGGCCGCGGATGGTCGTCGCGTGCTCGGCGTCGACGTCGAAGGAGTCGGGGCGCCGCGTCGTGTACTCGACCGCGAGTTCGCGGAGCGGCCGCTCCCCGACGGGGACGATGATCTGCGGGTTGATCATCCGGATCTCCGCGTTGAGGAACGGCTCGCAGGTGTCGACCTCGCGGTCGGTCGGCTCGCGCTCCGGGTGTCGGCAGCGCGTCAGGCTCGTGAAGAAGACGTTCTGAACGTCCGGCTCCGCCGCGTCCGGCGACGAGCGCACGAACCCGAGGTCGGCGAAAATGGACTGGACCCGCTCGCCGCCCTCCGCGCCCGTGAACGGGACGCCGTTCTCCTCGGCGGCCGCGGTCGGCCCGGTCCCGACGACGAGGAACTCGGCGCCCACGTCACCGTACCCGTGGACGACGCGCTCCCGCGCGTCACACAGCTCGGGGCAGTTCTCGCAGGCCGTGTCCATCCCGAACGGGTTCCGGAACTCCTGTTGATTCGCGTCCACGGACGTACTGCGTCCCGCGAGCCCCTAAACGCTCCGCTGGGGGGTCGCGGAGTCTTCAGAACGCGGCGGGGCGAGGGCTCAGTTCAGCTGGTAGGATTCGCCGTCGCAGTCGACCATCCCCTCTCGCTTGAGGGTCTTCAGGATGCTGTACAGCGAGATCTTCTTCATCCCGAGCGAGTCGCCCATCTCCGAGACGGTCGCGTCGCCGTTCGTCGTCAGGTACAGGTACACGAGCTTCGCGCGGGGCGACTGCAGCTCCGACGGCAGGGCCGGCGCCGCGGTGCGTGTCTCTAACATCTTGTCCGAAGCGTCGAGTTCGACGATAATAAATCCCCTATTCAACGATCGTCGTAATCGATCGGAACGGTAACGAGACGGTTCCTATCGGCCAAAAACGACAGTTCGTCGATCGCGAGATCGCCGCGCAGAGAGTGTCGACGCCGGAACGCGCCGACTCTTTCGACCGACGACGGATAGGAGACCGTGAACGATCCGGAACGATCGTGCCCGACCCGGTCGCCCCGGGGCGACCGGGTCGGCGCGATCGCGTCGCGTCCGACGGCTCAGTACGACCGGCTCTTCGGCTCGTACGTCTTGTTCTCGCCCTCGAGGATCGTCGGCTTATACCACAGCTCCGGCTCGCCGTCGTTCCACGAGACGAGCGTGTGCTTCAGCCAGTTCTCGTCTTTGCGTTCTTGGTGTTCCTTCCGCCAGTGAGCGCCGCGGAACTCCTTGCGCGCGAGCGCGCCCATCGTGAGCGCCTCGGCGATGTCGAGGATGTTCCGCGTCTCCATCGTGTGGATCAGGTCGGTGTTGAACGTCCGTGACGGGTCAGAGACGGCGACGTCCTTGTACGCCTCCCGCGCCTCGCGGAGGTCGCCGAGCGTCTCCTCGAGCCGGCCCTCCTCGCGGAACACGTTGACGTTGGCCGTCATCGTCTCTTGGACCTTCGAGCGGATCTCCGCGTGGTTGCGGCCCCTGCGCGCGAGGAGCTCGTCGACTCGGTCCTTGGCGCGCTCGACGGTGGCACCGAGGACGCTCTCGGCGTCGGACGCCACCGCGCCGCCGTCGGCCGCGGCGGGGCCCTTCCCGCCCGTCTCGCCGACCTCGATCTCGAACTCGTAGTCGGCGGCCTCCCACTCGCCGTCTTTCCCGGTCGTGACCTTTGCCTCGCCCATGTCCTCGCCGGCGGCGTGACGACCGGCGCGCTTGCCGAAGACGATGAGCTCCGGGAGCGCGTTGCCGCCGAGGCGGTTCGCGCCGTGGACCGACGCGCAGGCGCACTCGCCGGCGGCGTACAGCCCGTCGATGGCGGTTTCGCCGTGCTCGTTCGTCTCGATGCCGCCCATCGCGTAGTGCTGACCGGGCTTGACGGGCATCGGCTCCGTGAGCCCGTCGGCGCCCTCGAAGTCCTCCGCGAGGTGGAGGATGTTCTCCAGCCGGTCGAGGATGCGCTCCTCGCCCAAGTGGCGCATGTCGAGGTGGACGTACTCGTCCTCGATGCCGCGCCCCTCGTTGACCTCGGTCAGCTCGGCGCGGGAGACCACGTCGCGGGAGGCGAGCTCGCCGTCGTTGTTCGCGTAGCCGTGCTCGAACATGAACCGCTCGCCCTCGCTGTTGTAGAGGATGCCGCCCTCGCCGCGGACCCCCTCCGATATCAGGACCCCCGTCGACGGCAGCGTGGTCGGGTGGAACTGGATGAACTCCATGTCCTCCATCGGGACGCCGGCGCGGTACGCCATCGCGACGCCGTCGCCGGTGTTCGCGACCGCGTTGGTGGTGTGGTCGAACACCTGCCCCATCCCCCCCGTCGCGAGGATGACGCCGTTGTCGGCGCGGAAGCCGCTGACCTCGCCGCTCTGGATGTCGTAGGCGACGACGCCGTGGCAGGTGCGGTCGGCCGGGTCGTCCTCGTCGGTGACGGCGAGGTCCATCACGTGCCACTCGTCGTACACCGTAACGCCGCGTTTGACCACCTGCTCGTACATCGTGTGGAGCATCTGGTGGCCGGTCTCGGCGCCGGCGTACGTCGTCCGGGGGAACGAGAGCCCGCCGAACGGGCGCTGGGAGACGCGACCGTCCTCCTCGCGGGAGAACGGCATTCCCCAGTGTTCCAGCTGGATGACCTCCTCCGGGCTCTCCTGACAGAGCGCCTCGACCGCCGGCGCGTCGCCGAGGTAGTCCGACCCCTTCATGGTGTCGTATGCGTGGTCCTGCCAGGAGTCGGCGTCGCGCAGCGCCGCGTTAATTCCTCCCTCGGCCGCGCCCGTGTGCGAGCGGACCGGGTGCAGTTTCGAGACGATGGCCACGTCGGCCCCGGCTTCCTGTGCTGCGATCGCCGCCCGGAGTCCCGCCCCCCCGGCGCCGACAACGATGACGTCGTGTTCGTGCATTGTGGTTATGATAGTCGGTTGGTTCCGAATGCCCTTGAGAGTGTCTCCCGCCGTTACCAGAACTTCAGGTTGTTCTTCACCGCTTCGCGCTTCAGCTCCTGGATGTGCTCGGTGAGGGGGATGTCCTTCGGGCACACTTCGGTACAGGAGAACTGGGTCTGACACCGCCAGACGCCGTGCTCCTGCTCGATGATCTCCAGCCGCTTCTGTTTCATCTCCTCGCCCTCGCGCTCGTCCATGGCGAACCGGTACGCCTTGTTGATCGCGGCGGGCCCGAGGTACTCGTTGTCGCCGGCAGCGATGTTACACGAGGACATGCACGCGCCGCACCAGATGCAGCGCGTCGACATCTTCACCTTCTCGCGGTTCTCCCGCGTCTGGCGCTGCTCCTCCAGCTCCCCGTCGGGGTACTCGTCCGTCTGGAAGTACGGCTCGACGGCCTCCATCTGGTCGTAGAAGTGCTCCATGTCGACGACGAGGTCCTTCTCGACCTCGGCGTGCGGGAGCGGCTCGACGCGGATCGGCTCCTCGAGGTCGACGATCTGCGTCTTACACGCCAGCTTCTGGCCGCCGTTGACGAAGATGGCGTCCGAACCGCACACCGCCTGCCGACAGGAGTGACGGAACGTGAGCGAGGAGTCGTAGTTATCCCGCGAGTACATCAGGGCGTCGAGGACGGTCATCCCCTTCGTGAAGGGAACGTGGAACGTGTCGAATCGGGGCTCCTGTTTCCCCTCCACCTCCGGGTCGTATCGGAACACCTTCAGCTCGATCGTGTCCTCGTCGGCCGCGGCCTTCTCGGCCTCCTCGGCCTGTCTGCGGGCGCGTTCCTCCGCGGCCCGGCGGCGCTTCTCGGCCCGCCGTTCGTCGCCCTTGGAGGCGACGTCGGTCTCCGCTTCGGTCTCGCTCGATTCCTCGGTCTGCTTCGGTATCTGTGTGCTCATGATCGGTTCAGTAGAGTCCGATTCCCGCCCACGCGTTCGCGGTGCGCACGCCCTGAACGATCAGGACCGCGCTCGCGGCGACGAGGGTCCACTTGATGACGGTGCGTTTGGTGCCGGTGAGTCCCTGGTTGACGAGGGCGTTGTAGACGCCGTTGACCCCGTGGAACGTCGCCGTCACGAGGAAGAGGATCATCAGCGAGTAGTAGCTCAGGCTCTCCATCCGCCCCGAGCTGGCGAGGAACGACACCTCGTCAGCGTGGTGGACGAAGTGGAGCAGGAAGAAGTGGAACGCCAGCACGACGAGCAGGAACGCCGCCGTGACCCGCTGGAGCAGCCACATCCGACCGCCGGATTTGAACGAGGAGTAGCGCTCCGCCATCTCAGAACGCCCCCGCGATGAACGTCGGCACCGACGCGACGGTGATCGCTCCGGTCAGGATGAGTGACGCGTAGAAGCTCTTGTCTTGTGCGTCCAGGCCGACCCCGAGGTCGACGAGGAGGAGCCGGGTGCCGTTGAGCATGTGGAACACGGCCACCGCGAGCAGGCCGACCTCCAAGAGCCGCACCAACAGCAGGCTCTCGAGGCTGACGATCGTCTGGGTGTACACGTCCTCTCCGGCCATGATCGCGGCTTCGCTCGCGCCCGCCGCAGGGATACCGGTGCTCAACACGGCGATGTGGGTGAACAGGTATCCGATAAGCACCCAGCCCGTGAACTTATGGAAGATCCAGGCCCACATCCCCGCCTCGAACTCCCGCCACCGACTGAAGTCCTCAATGAGGCCTCGATTGTACGACTGACTCATATCTAACGGTTCCGCACTGGGGTCGTATAGTAGTTTCTAACACGGCGGGATCGACCCCGACAGCGGCCCGCCGTATCGGGGGTGTGTTTGCTCTTAACACAGAGCCCCCGCTCGCGGAAGCCTTTTATGTACTCCTCCCGCTCTTACGGACGCAATGGCGAAAGGGAAGGTTGACTTCTTCAACGACACCGGCGGCTACGGATTTATCGAGACTGACGACGCGGACGAGGACGTGTTCTTCCACATGGAGGACGTCGGCGGCCCGGACCTGGAGGAAGGTCAGGAAGTCGAGTTCGACATCGAGGAGGCGGACAAGGGTCCGCGCGCCACGAACGTCACCCGTCTGTAACCGCTGACGTCGACGTTTCGAGGTTGTATCGGCTTTTCGACCGTTCTACGCCCGTGAGCCGCCGGTCCAGTCGCGGTCCGGCGGTCGACGGTCGGGAAACGCGGCCCGACGGGCAGCGAGCGGGGGTCGGCAGTCGACGAACGGGGACCGAAGGCGACCCGCGAACCGGCCGTTCGAACCCCGACCGATAGGGATTTACCGGTCGCTGACTGACCGGTCAGTCAATGAGCGATCAGCCGAGCGCGGCCGAGGAGATCATGGACGGGGTCTACCGCGCGCTCCGCGCCCACGGCTACGCCGACGTGACGATGCAGGACATCGCCGACGAGTGCTCGAAGAGCAAGTCCCTGCTCCACTACCACTACGACACGAAGGAGGACCTGCTCGTCGCGTTCCTCGACTACGTCATCACCGACTCCGAGGCTCGGATCCGGGCTCACGCCGACGAGCCCCCGATCGAGCGGCTCGCGGGGTTCGTCGGCTGGTTCGTCTTCGAGGCCGACGCCGTCGACCGCGAGGCGTTCCACATCGCCCTCCTCGAACTCCGGACGCAGGGGCCGTTCAACGAGCGGATCCGGGAACAGCTGGTCAGGAGCGACCGCCTGCTCCGCGGCACCGTCGCCGACATCCTCGAATCGGGGATCGAGAACGGGACGTTCCGCGAGGTCGACGTCGAGGAGACGGCGGCGCTCGTGGTCGCGACGCTCGACGGCGCGCGGACCCGACAGATCACGCTCACCGGCGGGGACGGCGACGGGGCGGGCGATAGAGACGAGGCCGACGGGGCGGGCGATAGTGACGAGGCCGACGCGGACGGTGACGGCGCTACCGCCGAGGGCGGCGACGCGACGGCCGTCGACGACCTCCCCGAGCCGACATACACCCGGCGGGTCGCCGAGGCGACCCTCCAGCGGATCGTCGCGCCGCTGCTCGCCGATGGGGTGGCGCTCCCCTCGCTTGAGGACGGGATCGCCGCGATGAGCCGCGACGACGAGACGGAATGACCGCGACACCGACGCGGTCGGGGAACGGGTCGGCGCCGGAACGGCGCGAAGGAGACGCGGCGTCCCCGCGAGGTGTCTGAGATGGGACGGTTCGGCTTCGATCGCCCGCCCACCGTGCTGCTCGCTGTTATCGCCAGCACGTTCTTCGTCGGGTTCGGCGGCGGAGTCGTCTTCCCGATCCTGCCGAACCTCGGCGCCGTCCTCGGAATCTCGGCGTTCATGGTCGGCGTCATCCTCTCGGCGAACCGCTGGGTGCGGCTCGTCGCGAACGGGCCGGCCGGCGCCCTCGTCGACAGGTACGGGACGCGCAAGCCGTTCGTGTACGGACTGCTGGTCGAGGGGATCGCGACGCTCGGGTACGTCGTCGCGCTCGCGATGCCGCCGGCCGAGTCGCTCCGCCCGCTCGCGGCGGCGCTCCCGCGGGCCGCGGTCGGCGCCGTCGCGATCGGCCCGGACTGGTGGTTCGCCCCGTTGTCTGTCTTCGTCGCGCCGGAGACGTGGTTCCTCCTCGCGCGGGTCCTCTGGGGGTTCGGCTCCGCCGCGGTGTTCGCGACCGCCTACACCATCGCCGCCGACCTCTCTGACAGCGGGTCGCGCGGGACGAACATGGGCGTCGTCCGCGGCGGGATCACGATGGGGTTCCCGGCCGGGCTCGTGCTCGGCGGGATCGTCTCGTCGCTGGCGGGCAACGCGGCCGCGTTCACCGTCGCCGCCGCGTTCGCGCTCACCGCCAGCGTCGTGGCCCACCGGTACGTCCCGGAGACGCACGTCACGGGCGACCGCTCGGGGGACTCGATCAATCCGTGGGACGTCGACACCTCGGTTCCCGCGCTCACCGTCGGGCTCGTCAACTTCGGGCTCCTGTTCGCGTACATCGGCGCGCTGTTCTCCACGCTCGTGCTGTTCCTCGGCGAGAACGACATCTCCCTGTTCGGGCTCGCCCCGCAGGGGACCTCGGGGCTGTTCATGGCCGGCACCGTCGTCTCCGCCTCCTTCTTCATGATCGTCGGCGGTCGGATATCGGACACGCGGGAGTCGCGCACGCCGATCCTGTTGACCTTCCTCGTCGTTTCGTTTGTCGGGTTCCTGCTGCTCGCCCGGTCGGGATCGGTCGTCGACCTCGCGCTCGCCTGCGTCTTCATCGGCGCCGGACAGGGCGGAACGAGCGGCCCGATGATGGCGCTGCTCGCCGACCTGACCCCCGACGAGCGGATGGGGCGGGCCTCCGGGACGAACAACGTGTTCGGCGACATCGGCGGCGGGCTCGGGCCGATGGTGTCGTTACCGCTGATCGAGACGGTCGGCTTCGCGCCGATCTACGCCGCCTGCGCGGTCATGCCGCTCGCCGCGGGGGTCGCGCTGCTCGTCGGCGTTCGCCGCGAGACCGGGACGTTCCTCCCGGGGCGTACCGCCGACGACTCGGTGGACGCCGTCGACGACGCGATCGGCACGGAGTCGTAGTCGACCCCGAACTCTCGTCCGGTCCCACTCGTCAGGGATCACGGCACTCGGTCGAACGTGAGGCGGTCGAACGCGACCTCGGCCGAACCCGCCACCGTGACGCGATCGGCCCCGCGTCGATCGGTGGGAGCGAAACCGATCGTTCGGTCGGCGACGTGTTTTTATACGTCCGGTGAGGCGGATACGCCAAGACGATGCCACGCGAACAGTACCAGTCGAAGCTGGAGGAGCTCCGCGCCGACGTGCTCTACATGAGCGAGGTCGTCGCCGAGCGGCTCCGGATGGGCCTCGACGCCTTGGAGCGCCAAGACGGCGATCTGGGCGACGAGGTCATCGCCGGCGACGCCGAGATCAACGACCTGTACCTCGAACTGGAGGGGCAGTGCACCGACCTCATCGCGCTCCAGCAGCCGGTGGCGGGCGATCTGCGGTTCATCGCGGCCTCGTTCAAGATCATCACCGACCTCGAGCGGATCGCTGACCTGGCGACGAACCTCGGCGAGTACGCGAAGCAGGCCGACCGCGAGGTGTTCCCCGACGTCGACGTCCAGCGCATCGGCGACGACACGCTGACGATGTTGGAGGAAGCGATGGAGGCGTACGCGGATTCGGACCCGGACCTGTGTCACGCCGTCGCTGAGGCCGACGACGACGTCGACGCCGCCTGCGTGGCCGCGAGCGACCTCGTCGTCCGCGACCTCATCGAGCGCGACGAGCTCCGCGAGGACGCCGACGTGGAGGGAACGATGCAGAACGTCTCGCGGCTCCTCCTCACGATCCGCGACCTCGAACGCGTCGGCGACCACGCCGTCAACATCGCCGCGCGGTCGCTGTACATGATCGAGAACGACGACGAGCTGCTGTACTGACGACGGCTGCTGTACTGACGACGGCTGCTGTACTGACGACGGCTGCTGTACTGACGACGGCTGCTGTACTGACGACGCCCCCATTCCGATCGATCGCCGTCGGGAGCGGTCGCCGACCGATCCCGACGCCTACATACCGCCTCCCGCGGACGACCCGACATGAGCACGTTCACGACCGAGATCGACGTCCGCTTCCGCGACATCGACGCGATGGGTCACGTCAACAACGCCGTCTACGCGACGTACGTCGAACAGGCCCGGACGGAGTACTTCCGAGACGTCCTCGACGCCGACCTCTCCAGCGTGTCGACGGTGCTGGCGTCGCTCTCGCTCGACTTCCGTCGACCGGTCGAGCTGGCAGACGGGGCCGTGACGGTCGCGCTCGACGTGGTCGAGCTCGGCCGATCGAGCGTGACCATGACGCACGAGCTGCGAGTCGACGGTGCCGTCGTCGCCGAGGGCGAGGCGACCCTCGTCAGCCTCGACCCCGACTCCGGCGAGCCCGCGCCGGTCCCGCCGGCGTTCCGCGAGGGGATGGCGTCGTACCATGACCTGTAGCGTCTCGCGAGCGGCGACCGACTCGTCGGTCGGCGGACGGTCCCCCGCCGACACCGTACCTTCTTGCCGCCGCGCGCCGATCGGTCGATCATGGCGATTCGACTCTACGCGCTCGACGGGTGTCCGTGGTGCGAGAAGGCGGCCGACGCGCTCGACGAAGCCGGGATCGAGTACGAGACCGAGTGGGTCGACGCGCTTCACTCCGACCGCGACGAGGTGAAGCGGGTCAGCGGCCAGCGCGGCGTCCCCGTCCTGATCGACGAGGAACGCGGCGTGACGATGGCCGAGAGCGCGAACATCGTGGAGTACGTCGACCGGACCCTCGCATGACCATCTACACCGGACGCGGCGACCAGGGCGATACCGACCTCCGCGACATGAGCCGCGTGTCGAAGTCCAGCCCGCGGATCGAGGCGTACGGGACCGTCGACGAGGCGAACGCGCTGATCGGGACCGTGCGCCCGACCGGGTACGACGACCTCGACGAGCTGCTGGAGACGGTCCAGAACCACCTCCACGTGGTACAGGCCGACCTCGCGAACCCCGATCCGGACCCGGACGACCCGCAGGTCGAGCCCGAGTTGGTCGAAGCGCTCGAAGACCGGATCGACGGCTTCGACGAGGAGCTGGAGCCGCTGACCTCGTTCGTCCTGCCCGGCGGCGGCGAGTCGGGCGCGCGCCTCCACCACGCCCGGACCGTGACCCGCCGCGCCGAGCGACGGGTCGTCGAGCTCGCGCGCTCCGAGGCGATCAACGAGGCGGTGGTCTCCTACCTCAACCGCCTCTCGGATCTGCTGTTCACGCTCGGCCGGGTCGCGAACGCGCGCGACGGCGAGCCCGAGGAGTCGCCGTCGTACTGACGCTCGCGACCACTTTCTCGTGCCGTCCGCAGCGCCGCCCCGAGAGCGGACGCGCCGCGTTCCGAGCGGCCGCACCTTCCTGTCGCCTCGAAAGAGCCACAAAGAATATATCCGTCGGCTTCCAAAGGACAGATATGAGCAAGCACTTCGAAGACGCACGGTACTACCTCGGTCGCGCGGCGGAACACGCGAAGGCGGGCGTAAAAGAGGAGCTGGAGCCCGTCGAGGCTCGCGTGAAAGAGCTCGTCGGCGCCGAAGAGGAGGAGCCGGAGCCCTCGCGGCTGGACCGAATTCAGGACGACCTGAAGAAGCTGGAAGAGCGCGCGGAGGGCGAGGCCCGCGAGGCGGTCGCCTCGGCCCGAGCGCGCGTGAAGGAGTACCGCGGCCACGACGCCGCCGAGGAGTAACGATTCAATTTTCGGCGGGCTCCGTCCCGACGGTGAGCCGCTCGTCGGCCGGCACCACGGAGTACTCGACCCCCTCCCGCTCGAACAGCGCCCGGACGCGCTCGATCCCCTCCTCGGCGTCGACGTCGTTCGCCCGGTAATGACGGATCGGATGGCGGATCCACGACGGCTCCCAGTGCGCGTACACGTCGGTCGTCGAGCGGTCCGGCCCGATGTACAGCGAGAGGTGGAGCTGTGAGTCGCTCCCGAGGGCCCCGTCCGGGTACCGAACCCAGCTGGCGACGGACGTCTCCTCCGGCGTCGCGTAGTCCCGGAACTTCAGCGAGGAGACGAGGTTGCGCACGAAGCCGAGCCGATGCAGCCTCGCCTCGACGATAGTGTACGGGTCGCGGAGCGTGAGCGCGTACTGGTCGCGGGGCGTCTCCCGCTCGGCGTACAGGCCGATCGCCGACAGCGGGAGATGTAACAGGCCCGTGAGGCCCTGCCGGACGCGTTCGAGGAACCGGAGCTTGTGAGTCATAGCCGTATCGTGGGACGCCCGGGGAATGAATCCCCGCGACAAAGTAACGCTTAAGTCCGGAGGTCGGATACCTCGACACGAGCGGGTTGGTGGTCTAGCCAGGTTATGACGGCTCCTTCACACGGAGCAGGTCGGCGGTTCGAATCCGCCCCAACCCATGCACTTTCCTGCGACTCCTCAAGTAGACCACATTTCTCACGTCATGCGATTTCGGGGTGGATCTCCTTTCACTCACATTCGGCCGAGGCGTCCCGGTCTGTCACGCGCAGTGGTTACGATAACGTAGAAATGTGACCAACTGAGTGGCAATAGATCCTTCGAGGATGTCCGCTGAATGCCAGATTCCAATTGAACTGCCTAAGCTTATATTAACTACAACGGGGGACTCAAATTCATTCAGGCGATAAGAGGATGTCTGCTCGCTCCGGTCACCAGAACCACTTTACGTGTGACGGATTACATCCCGTGCATGTCGTCGTCGGGCCCTCCGAGAGACGTCTACGCTGAGACGCTCGCTGTCTTTGACAAGCGCGATGATCCCACTGAACCCCTCACGACGCCGGAGGTGGCAGACTCCCTCGATGCGGACCGGCGAGTCGTCCATGACCGCCTCGAACAACTGGTCAGCCAGGGCGACCTGGGGGCGAAAGACGTCGGTACCAATACTCAGGTTTGGTGGCGACCGCACTCTGACGGCGCGTCGGGGGTCGGTATCTCGGAAGCGACCGTCCGTCAGCTGTTCGAGAACGTCCCCGACCCTTACCTGATCGTGGAACCGGACAAATACGAGATCGTCGCCGTCAGCGACGCGTACTTGGAGGCGACCATGACCGAACGAGAGGCGATCCTCGGCCAGACGCTGTTCGAGACATTCCCCGCCGACCCCGACGACCCGAGCCCGGAAGGCGTCCCTCGGCTGCAGCGGTCGCTCAACAGGGTCACCGAGCAGCACGTGGAAGACGTCATGCCGGTGACGCACTATCCGGTTCCGGCTCAAGACGCCGCCGATGACAAGTTCGAAGACCGCTGGTGGAGTCCGGTCAACACGCCGCTGTTCGATTCAAACGACGCCCTCTCGTACATCATCCACCACGTCCAGGACGTCACGCCGCTCGTCGACGCGTTCTTGGGGGAGGATGAAATCGACCTGAGCGACGAACTCGACATCGACGCATCCCACCTCACGGCGGACATGCTCCTCCAGACTCGGAGACTCTACGAAGCGCGAGAGGAGGCGTACGAGCGGGAACGACAGCAACAGGCGGTCGCCGACCTCGGGCAGTTCGCCCTCGAGGTCGACGACCTCGACGCCCTTCTCGACGCGGCCGCCCGCAGGCTCTCCGACGCGCTCGACGCCGAGTACTGCGGCGTCTTCGACCTCCACGAGGGCTCTGAAACGCTCTTGATCCGGCAGGGGGTCGGCTGGGACGAGGACGTCGTTGGGGACGTGACGGTGTCGGCCGCTGACGCGGAGTCGCAGGCCGCGTACACCCTAGAGAACGAACATCCCATCGTCGTCGAAGACTTGCCGACCGAACCGCGGTTCAGCGGGCCGGAGTTGCCGACGGACCGCGACGTTCGGAGCTGTATCAGTACGGTCATCGGCTCACCCGATGATCCGTGGGGCATCCTCGGCGTGTACGACTCCGAGACGCAGGCGTTCAGCGAGGACGACGTCTCCTTCGTGGTCAGTGTGGCGAACGTCCTCGCGGAGGCGATCGAGCGAAAACAGTACGAGTCGGAGCTCGAACGGTCGAACGAGCGCCTCGAACAGTTCGCGTACGCCGCCTCACACGATCTCCGGGAACCTCTCCGGATGGTGTCGAGTTACCTCCGGCTCATCGAAGATCGCTACGGTGACGACCTGAACGACGAAGCTCGGGAGTTCCTCGACTCCGCCGTGGGCGGGGCCGAACGGATGCGGGATACGATCGAGGGGCTGCTGCAGTACTCCCGCGTGGAGACAGAGGGAGAGCCGCTGTGTCCGGTTGACCTCGACGACGTGGTCGCGGACGTCTTGCGGGACCTCGAAGTCCAGATCGGCGAGTGCGACGCCGATGTCGAGGTCGGGGAGCTCCCCCGAGTGATGGGGGACGCGAGCCAACTCCGACAGGTCTTCCAGAACTTGCTGTCGAACGGGCTGCGGTACAGCGGAGACCGGCCGCCGCGAGTACGCATCTCGGCCGAGCGGGACGGTCGGGAGTGGGCGGTGTCGGTCGAGGACGAGGGGATCGGAATCGATCCGACGGACCAAGACCGGGTGTTCGAAGTGTTCCAACGGGTAGAACCGCGCGACGACTACGACGGGTCGGGCATCGGGTTGGCGATGTGTAGACGCATCGTCGAACGCCACGGGGGCGACATCTGGGTGGACTCCGAACCCGGTGAGGGCGCGACGTTCTCCTTCACTCTCCGCGGGGTCTCGGGGTCGGAGTGTCGACTCTCGTGACACCCCGCGAGAGGCGATTCCCAGAACGCCACACCACCGAGAGGCGAGGAGTGCGGCGTCCCTACGGCCGACACCTCGATCGGCGCGTGAAGTCGGCGTCGCGGTTCCGAGCCCGCGTTCCGCTCGGGGTTCGCTGATCGGGCCGACGCTCCGGTGGCGGATCGAGGCCTCGCGTGTCAGACGCGGTAGACGTGGCATGAGAGTTATGGGTGGGTCGGCGTGTGCCGCGATGATAGCTGCTGGGATGTGGACTATTGAGCGGTATGTGCCTGAGAATCGCGTCGAGGCGGGTTGTCAAACGGCGTGACGGGCACTCAAACCCGGTCGCTCGAATCCAGCAGCCCCCGCCGGGTCTGCCGGCCTTTTATACCCGTACCCGCTACATCGTCCACCGCGACTCATGGCCCTCGGAGATTCGGTGCGGCTCCTGCGCGACGCGGAGTTCGGGTCGCTGGCCGGCACCGCCTTCGCGCGCAGTCAGGCGTACTCGACGATCCTGATCGCGCTGGCACTGTACGCGGACCTGTTCGGGACCACCGGGTTCGTCGAGGGCCTGTTCGGCACCGCCTTCGCGGTCGTCCAGCTGATCGTCGTGCTCCCCCTCGGGCGCGCGGTCGACACGGGGAACGCGAAGCGGTATCTGCTCGCCGGCTTCCTGATAAACGTCGCCGCCTTCGTCGGGTTCGCCTTCGTGGGCAACCCGCTCCACATCATTCTGGTCCGGATGGTGCAGGGGCTCGGGGCGAGCCTGCTCTGGATCACGGGTGCGACGGTCATCGGCGAGATCAGCCCCGACGACGACCAGGGGCTCTGGCTCGGCTCGTACAACCAGTTCGCTTCCGTCTCCTCGCTCGCGGGCGACCTCCTCGGCGGCTACCTCCTGTACGCCTACGGGTTCACCGAGGCGTACGCGGTCCTCTCGCTCATCACGCTCGGCGCGTTCCTGCTGGTGTGGCGCTTCCTCCGCGACGATCCCGGCGGTCAGAAGAGCCCGGAGGAGTCGGGCGGGGTCGAGACGTTCCGGTCGCTGCTCGCGCTCCCGATGCTCCGGTCGCTGGTCGTCTTCCGGTTCACGTTCAGCGTCGGCAAGATGGCCGTGATCATCTTCCTCCCGATATACGCGCGGACCTCGTTCGGCATCTCGGCGTTCGCCATCGGCTGGATCATGGCCGGCGGGAAGGCGACGAAGGCGGTCACGCAGGGGTTCGTCGGCGGGCTCACCGACGAGTACGGCCGCCGCCACGGGTTCGTCGCGCTCGGCGCGCTCCTGTACGGCGTCGGCACCGCGGCCATCCCGCTGGCGGCGTACTTCGACGGGACGGTCGCGCCGGTGACGGTGTCGTACCTCGGCGACTCACAGACGCTCGGCGGCGCATTCTTCGCGCTGTTTGGCGCGTACTCGCTGCTCGGGATCGCCGACTCGATCCGGCTGCCCGCGAGCATGTCTCTGTTCGTCGACGAGGGCGAGCGTCGCGAGTCGGTCGCGAGCGCCATGTCGCTGCGCTCCATCTCTTGGAAGGTGGGACAGGTCGTCGGTCCGGTCATCGTCGGGACGACGATGGACTTCACCACGACGGAGACCGGATTCCTGCTCGCGGCCGGGTTCATCTGCTTCGCCACGGCGCTGTTCGTCCTCCAGTCGCGCCGCGCCGCGGCGACCGGGGTTCCGGCGGGTCGGACCGCCGACTGACCGACGCGGCCGCGGCGTCGGCCGCGTGGCCCGCGCACGTCCCGTGGCCCACGCACGTCCCGTGGCCCGTGTACGCCGCGTGATTTTACGTCGCTTCGGCGGCAAGGGGCCAACCGATGTCGCCGTACGCGACCCACATCGACGGACTCGTGCACGAACCGACGCAGACCGAGGGCGACGGCGTCGACCTGACCGTCGCCGAGGTCTACGAGATAACCGGGCCGGGACGCGTCGACTTCGGCGGGGGCGAGCTCGAGGCAGCGAGCGCCGAGCCGCACGAGCGGGAGAAGCGCGACCCCGAAGACGAGTACGAGTGGTGGTCGCTCGACCCGGGCACGTACCTTATCGAGCATAACGAGTCGATCGCCGGGAACGACCTTCGGTTCGCGGTCCAGACGCGGGACGCGCTGCTGGAGCGGGGCGCCTTCCACCCGACGCTCCGCGTCACGGAACTCCCGCGGGTCCCGCTATCGGTCGGCGGCGCCGGGATCCGGATCAAGGAGAACGCCCGCGTCTCGACCGTCCTCGACGCCGACCCGGCGTGAGCCGTCCGCGCCGGGATTGGCGGCTCGGTTCGCCTCGCGCCGCCGTCAGACCTTAGCCCGCCGCGCCCCCGGGATCGGTCATGGACTCGCACGCCGGGTTCCACTCGCTCCGCGAGGAGACCGACGCGTCGGTTCCGGTGCGCGGCGACCTGCCCAAGTGGCTCCGGGGGAGCCTGATCCGGAACGGCCCCGGGGCGTTCTCCTTCCCGGGCGGGAGCGAGGTGGACCACTGGTTCGACGGGCTGGCGATGCTGTACCGATTCACCTTCGACCCGGGCGACGACGCCGGTTCGGTCGCCGGGGGCGACGGCGGCGCCGTCCACTACCGCAACCGCTTCCTCCGGACCGACGCGTACGAGGCGGCGACGAGCGGCGAGTTCGAGGGCGGGTTCGCCACGGGCGAGACGACCCTCCGCTCGCGGCTGGCGACGTTTCTCACGGAGCCGTACGACAACACGAACATCATCGCCGAGCGCGTCGGCGACGCGTACGTCGCGCTGACCGAGTCGCCGAGGGGGGTCGGGTTCGACCCGGACACGCTCGAAACGACGGGTGCCGTCGACCGCGACGGCGACGCGCCGAGCGGACAGCTCTCGTGCGCCCACTTCAAGCGCGACCCGGCGACCGGCGCGCTCGTCACCGTCGACACCGAGTTCGGTCGGACCAGCCGGTACCACGTCACCGCGTGGACCGCCGACGGCGATCGGCGCCACGTCGGGAGCGTCGAGACCGACCGTCCGGCGTACATGCACAGCTTCGCGCTCACGCCACGGTACGTCGTGTTGACGGAGTTCCCGCTTCGGCTCGACCCGCGCCGGTTCCTGAAGCCCGGCCGACAGCCGCCGTTCATCGAGCAGTTCGAGTGGGAACCCGAGCGCGGGACGCGGATCGTCGTGCTCGACCGGACGACGGGGGCGGTCGTCGCGGAGCCGACCGCGGACCCGCTCTTCGGCTTCCACCACGTCAACGCCTTCGAGCGGGAGGGCGGGGACGAGGTCGTCTTCGACCTGGAGACGGTCCCGGACGCGGCCGCCATCGACTCGTTATACCTGGAGAACGTCCGCGCCGGCGAGATGGACGCCATCGCGGGTCGGATCGAGCGGTTCACCGTCGACCTCGGGTCCGACACCCGTACGGGGAGGTACGGCGGCGGTTCCGACGCCGACGTGGCTCGCGAGACCCTCTCCGCCGAGGGGAGCGCGCTGCCGACGTGTTCGCCCGCGCGGTGGTGTCGCGAGCATCGGTACGTCTACGCGATGGGCATGGACGCCCCGGTCACCGAGTGGGCGCGCCGGGTCCTGAAGCTGGACGCCGAGACGGGAACCGTCCGGACCTTCGACTCGGGCGGCGACTACTTCGGCGAGCCGATATTCGTGCCGGCCCCCGACGGAGAGAGCGAGGAAGACGGGGTCGTGCTCACGGTGGCGCTCGACGTCGACGCCGACCGGTCGCGTCTGCTCGTCCTCGACGGCGAGACGCTCGCGGAGCGCGCCCGGGCGACGCTGCCGCACGCGGTCCCCTTCGACTTCCACGGTCGGTACTTCCCGGAACTCCGGGCGGCCCACGGCGAATAAGCCCCGTCCGGACGGACGCTCGCGGTCGGTTCGACGGCGGGTCGCGACCGCCTCGACCGCGGCCGTCTCGGTATCTCTCAATACCGTTCTATCGCCGTATGTCGGCCTCATAGTTCGTTTTATGGGCGCTGCTCGGTACGGATGTTCCATGGGAGCGACCGACGGCGTTCGTCGGCGGTGCAGGGTAGCGGCGGAACCGAACGGCGACGGCGCGGTGACGCTGTACGGTGCCGACGGGCGAACATACCAGGTCATCGACGCGAGCGACGCGGTTCGCGGTCGGCTGCGAGAACTGCGCCTCGGAGACGCCGTCACGGCCGTCCTCGAACCGGTCCGCTGCCGCGGCGACGGCTGGCGGCTCCTTCGGCTCGACGGCGAGGCCCCGCGAACCCGGGCCTCCGAGGGACCGGCGTCCGCCCCGGAAGGGCGGTTCGCCGCGCGACAGGAGCCCTGACCCGGCACGCTCGGAGGCGACCGCCCGCCCGGCGTCCCGCCGTCGCCGGCGAGTCCGCCTGGCGCACGATTTTTATCCGGGGACCCGTAGCGCGAGTATGACTCGCACGGCAGTCGTCGCCGGCGTCGGTCCGGGGCTCGGGGAGTCACTCGCGCGGAAGTTCGCGGCGGAGGGCTGTCGAGTCGCCCTGTTCGCTCGATCGACCGAGTTCATCGAGGAGCTCGCGGCCGACCTCCCCGACCCCGGCGAAGGGCTGGCGGTCACGACCGACCTGACCGACGTCGAGGCGATCCGAGACGGCTTCGAGGCGGTTCGCGAGGCGTTCGGTCCGGTGGACGCCCTCGTCAACAACGCGAGCGCCGCGTCGTGGACCGGGCTCATGGACGCGAGCGTCGAGGGGTTCGAGGAGTCGTGGGCGGTCAACGGCCGCGGCGCGTTCGTCTGCTCGCAGGAGGCGGTCGACGACATGCTCGGGGCCGGCGGCGGCACGGTGGTCTTCACCGGCGCGACGTCGGCGGTGCGCGGTCGCGGCGGCGCGATCGGGTTCACGGCCGCGAAGTTCGCCGCCCGCGGGATGGCGATGGACATCGCCCAGGAGTTCGGCGGCGAGGGCGTCCACGTCGCGCACGTCGTGATCGACGGGCAGATCGACTCGCCGGGGGACCGCGATCGTCACCCCGATCGCGGCGACGAGACGTTTCTCGACCCAGACGAACTGGCCGAGACGTACTGGCACTTGGTCGAGCGGGACGACGTCGGCACGCAGCCGTTCGAGGTCCACGTCACGAACGGACCGAACCCGTCGGAGTTCATCTGAGACCCGGTCGACGGCGTCCCGTCGCGGCTCCGGCCCGCTCGCGGCCTCGGACGCCCGGTGGCGGTCGGTCCGCGGTCGCGTCTCGGACGCCACCTCGGCCTCGTACCGACCGACGGGTGCGCGTCAGTTTCTTTTGATGCCCCGTTGGGGGCTCCATACTAATTTATGAGTCGGAACTCCACCTGAAGCCATGAGCGACACCGTCGACGACGAGATCGTCCACCGGGAGTTGGAGACGGACAGGCAGGAGCCCGTCGCACAGATCGTAGAGGTGGTGGCCGAACTGGAGGGGGACCGCCAAGACGACCTGACGCCCGGGTACAAGCAGGTCGATCACATCCTCCAGCACGTGTTCTCCGATCCCCCGGTCCCGGAGGCCCAAGTCAAGATCACGTTCAGCTACGAGGGGTACCGCATCACGGTCGAACAGAACGGAAAGGCGCAGTTCGTCAAACTGTGACCCTCGCGTCACTGCCCGGAACGTGCATCGAGAGAGGGCGGTCGTCCGTCGTGGGACGCGGCCGGGTCCGGCCGCTCAGAAGGTGATGATCTCGTAGTCGTCGTCGACGAGCGAGCGAACGCTCGGGTGGCCGTCGTAGTCGTCGAGCGTGACGAGGCCGGCGTCGGCGACGGCGTCCTCGACGCCGAACGCGCCGGAACAGTAGTCACACACCGCGGCGTCGTCGCGGACCGCCCGATACAGCTCGTGGTAGTCGCTCTCCTCGTCCTCCAGCTCCGGGATCCACTGGGTCCCGGCGCCGTCGAAGATGAGCTCGACCTCGTCGCCCTCGGTCTCGGCGAACTCCTTCGCGGCCTCGAGCGCGTTCGCGAGGCGGCCGTAGTCGGCGTGCGATTCGTTGCCGGCGAGAATCACGATTGCTGCTTTTGCCATCGTGTCCGCTGATAACTGACACCCGTACAAAACCCACCCGCGGGTGTGTGTCCGGAACGCCGACTCGGCATGCGATGGCATGTCATCCGCCGGGGAGCGGGCTCCGGGACCGAGCGCCTCACGGGCAGTCGCTCTGGTCGAACGAGCGCGGGTCGGGCCCCTGATCGACCCGGCGCACCGTTCCCGCGTCGAGGTCGACCGCGGCGGCGACCCCGCCGTACCCGTGCGTCTCGTCGTGCCCTCGGACGACGACGCAGGTCGCGCCGTCCGGGACCGCGATCGTCTCCGACCGCGTGAACGGCTGTTCGGAGTGCGCGTGGAGGAGTTCCCGCCGGCCGAGCCGCGAGCCGTCGAGGCGCTCGACCTGCCACCAGTTCGCGTACCCGTCCTCCCCCTCGTCGTCGTGGTGGAGCGTCACGTCGAACGCGTACCCCGCGTCGACCGGCTCCACGGCGACGTCGACGACGTTCGCCTCCCGGAGATCGAGGTCGGCGTCGGTCGACCCCGATCCTGCGTCCGAGTCGGTTCCGTCCGCGGGCTCCGGTCCCGCGTCGTCCGCGCAGCCGGCGAGCGCGGTCAGCGAGACGCCCGCGGCGTGGGCCGTCACGAACCGACGGCGGGAGAGGGTCGAAGGGGCGGTCATGTGGCCCGGTTCGACGGGGAGCCGCAATACGTCTTCGGCCGCGTCGGCGGCCGGTGCGGGAGAGGACGGGGGGCGATCGCCCTCGCCACGGCGATCAGATCGCGTTCCTGAGGGCGCGCTGCGCCCGGTAGAGCGTGTACGCGACGGAGAGACCGACGAGGACGACCGCCGCGCCGGCGACGGCGAGCACCGGGCCAGACGCCGGCGGCCTCAGTTCGTCGCCCGAGCCGCAGTTCCCGCAGCCGTCGTCGCCGCAGTTCCCGCAGCCGGGCGCGTCCGTCGAGCCGTCGTCCGTCGAGGCGGACCCCGAGTCGTCGTTCGTCGGGGCAGCGCCGGAACCGGCGTCAGCGGGGGATTCAGTCCGCGTTCCGTCCGCAGCGCCCGCGGCGTCGACCGGTCCGGCGGTCACGTCGACCGAGCCGTCGGCCTCGCCGATCGATCCGTCGGCCTCGCCGACTGATCCGTCGAACTCGTCGAACAGGTGCGGCGCGTGCGATCGGAGGGCCTCCAGCCCCGCCTCGATCTCCTTGCGGTCCTCGTGACCGACCGCGAACTCGGCGAGGTCGTCGACCACGGCTCGCGCGCGCTCCGGGCGGTCCGTCTCCACGTAGCTGCGGGCCGCGTCGAACATCGCCCGCCCGAGCCAGTGTTCGAACACCGGATTGTCGTACCGCCGTTCGAGCGCCTCGAGGCGTTCGATCTTCGCCTCGCCCGCCTCCACGTCGCCGTCGAAGAAGGACGCCCGCGAGGAGAAGAACGTCGCCACCGCCGCCCACGTGGCACTCGACGGGGTCGAGAGCCGCTCGTGGTGTTCGACCGTCTCGGTCGCCCAGTGCTCCGTCCGCCCGAGGTCGGCCGCCTCGAAGCCGGCGCGCGCGGCGTTCGCCGTCGCGACCGGGAGCCAGCGGACGATCGACTCCTCCTGTGCCGGGTACCGGTCGGCGAGCGCCTCGATCCGGCCGATCCGCTCCTCGATCGCGTCCACGTCCGTCCGCTCGGCGTCGGCGTTCGTCCGCCCGGCGAGGACGCCGGCCAGCCCCGCGGCGACCTCCCCGTCCGGGTGGGCCCGGAACAGCTCCTCCGCGCGGGCGACGCGGTCGCCTCCCGCGTCGCGCTCGGCCGAAGCGGCCTCCGGATCCGCGCCGCCTCCGAGATCTGCGTCGCCTCCGAGATCCGCGTCGAGGTACAGCCCCGCGTGAGCGTACGCCCGTAGCAGCGAGGCGGCGATGTCCGGCTCGGAGTGGGCGTCGTAGATCGCTTCGAGGCGGTCTACCAGCGGTCCGATCCGGCCGCGACGGTCGGCCTTTCCGTTCGCGTGGATCGCCTCGGCAGTCGCCCGGGCCAGCGGCGCCGCGATCGCCGGCTCGGGGCGGCGGCCGTACAGCTCTTCGATCCGATCTCGGTACGACTCGATCCGGTCCGGGTCGATCGCGGTCTCGTAGAGATCGTCGCGGCCCCGCACGCTCGTCGCGTTCGCGAGGGCGTTCGCGAGGTGGAGTTCGACGTCGTCTCCGTCGCCGCCACGCAGTCGGTCCAGCCGCGAGATCGTCTCGGCCTCCGCGTCGAATTCCCCGCGCCCGCCGTAGGCGTCTGCGAGCGCGACCAGGGCGTCGGTCAGCCGCGCGCGGTCGTCGGCGTCTCTCTCTGCCGGCGCCGTCGAGCGGATCGCCTCGACGCGTCGCTCGAGTTCGCCGACCGACCGCGTGTCGCTAGATACCATGTGTGTTGGTTCGTTGTTGCCACGAGCCGACGTAAACGCTCGCCTTCGAGCGAGAGCTCCGCGGTGCTCGGGAGGAGCGCTCGGCGGCACCGCTCAGCCGTGGTGCTGATGCGCGTGGTCGCGTCCGCCGCCGCGCGAGAACTGCCCCGAGAAGGCCCGATCGACGACCTCGGAGAGCGCGGGGTGGACGTGGACCGCGTCGCGGATGTCCGCGACGGTCCCCGAACCGGCCGTCATCGCGACGACGACCTCCTCGATCAGGTTCGACGCCTCGGGGCCGACGATGTGACACCCCTCGATGTTCCCGTCGAGGTCGATGAGGGCCTTCACGAACCCCTCGGCCTGCATCGCGCTCCCGCGAGCGGTGTCGCCGTAGGCGTAGGTGCGGGTGGCGTACTCGGCGTCGGCCTCGCGGAGGTCGGCTTCGCGCGCGCCGACCCCCGCCACTTCGGGCGAGGCGAACACGGCGAACGGCATCGCCGAGTAGTCGACCGGCTCCGGCTCGTCGCCGAGCAGGTTCCGGATGACCGCCTTCGCCTCGTGGTTCGCGCTGTGTTTGAGCAGGTACTCGCCGACCACGTCGCCGAGCGCCCACACCCCCTCGGCGTCAGTCCGGAGGTACTCGTCCGTCTCGACGAAGCCGGCGGCGTCGGTCTCCACCCCGGTCGCGTCGAGGTTCAGCGCGTCGGTGTTCGGCCGCCGGCCCGCGGCGACGAGCAGCGCGTCGCCCGCGACGGTCACGTCTTCCGCCTCCTCCGGCGCGCCGACGGTCTCGCCGCCCGCGCGGACCGAGTCGGCCTCGGGATACGCCCGGGCCTCGACCGTCACCTCCCCGTCGGCCTCGTCGGCCGCGATGGCCTCGTAGCCGGCGTACACGTCGAACCGGTCGGCGTAGCGGTCGGTGAACGCCTCTCCGACCTCGGCGTCAGCCTCCGGGAGCAGGTGTTCCCGGCGGCCGACGATCGTCACGTCGCTACCGAACGTCCCGAAGAAGTGGCCGAGTTCGGCGGCGATGTACCCGCCGCCGACGATCACGAGGCGGTCCGGCGGCGACTCCAGTCGGAGCGCCTCCGTGCTCGTGAGGTAGTCCACGTCGTCGATCCCGTCTATCGGCGGGATCGAGGGGCGCGTTCCCGTGGCGACGAGGACGGTGTCGGCGCGGAGCGCGGCCCCCTCGTCGTCGCCGTCGCCGATCTCGACGGTGCGGTCGTCGACGAACCGCCCGGTCCCCGAGAAGAGGTCGTGGGCGTCCGATGAGGCGAGCCCCCGCCGGATCGAGTCGGCGCTCTCGGCGACGTCCTCGTTCACTTTCCGGACGATCTCCGCGAAATCGACGCCGGTGACCTCGGCGTCGATATCGAACGCCCCGGCGCCCTCGATCGTCTCCATCACATCGGCGTGATAGAGGAGCCGCTTCGACGGGATACAGCCGCGGTTGAGACACGTCCCCCCGAGCCGCCCCTCCTCGACGACCGCGACCGAGTCCCCCCGGCCGGCCATCGCGTTCGCCACGTCCAGCCCCGACCCGGACCCGATCACGATGAAGTCGAACTCCTGCATGGAGCGCTCGACGACGGCCACCCTCATCAAGGCCCGTCCGCGGTGGCGCGCCCGGCACACGACCGCGGCGACGACCGGCCGCGCCTGCGACGTTCTGCCGGGTCGCCGTCGCGGCTCAGTCCGCCTCGCCGTCGCTCCCGTCGCGGAAGGCGTCCAGCGCGAGCGACCAGTCGTACTCGCGGTATCGGATCCGCGAGACCGCGTCCGGATCGACGACGCCGTACTCGCGCAGGATCCGTCGGATCCCGCTCCCGCCGCCGAAGTCGCCCCGGTACCAGAGGAGGAGCCGCGGCACGTAGGCGGTCCCGCCCTCGACGACGGTCTCGTCTCGGAGGTAGCTCTCGGCGGCCGCGTCGAGGTCCTCGTCCACCGTCTCGGCATCGTACCCGTAGACGGCCGGGCACGAGGCGGCGCCGCAGTTAAGCGCGAAGTGGACCCGGAAGTCGGGCTCGTCGACTCGGTGGCGGCGGACGAACGCGGAGGCGAACGGGTTCGGGACGTACCCCAGCCCGTACTTCCACTGCGAGCCGCGGAGAATCCCGTGTTCGATCGCGTCGAGGCTCAGGTCCTCGCCCGCGACCGCGACGATCGGCTCCGAGAAGAAGCGGCGCCGGTCCTCGAACCGCGACGGGTCCGACAGCAGCGCGTCGCCGGCCGCGGCGTTGTAGACGTTCAGCCAGAACGCGAGCCGCTCGTCGGGACCGAGCGCGTCCAAGTCGGCCGGGTCGGTCCCGGCGAGACGGTCGCGCGCCGCTTCGCGCTCCTGCTCGCGCTCGTCGCCCGCCCGCATCGCGCGGAGGAAGCGGCGCGAGACCGCCACGAGGCCGACGTCGGACGCGGGAGGCGAGGCGGACGCGGGCGTCGGCTCCGAGGCCGTCATAGCCAGATCTATCGGCCCGCGAACGAGTATCCCCCGCGGTTGGGCGCGGCGCGTGTCAGACCGACCGGCCGTTATGGGTCGGTACCACGTACCCCACGCATGAGCGACACGGCAACCCCCGCCGAGCGCGTGCCCGACTTCGAACTGCCGAACGTCGCGACCGGCCCGGACCCCTTCTCGCTCTCCGCGGTCGCCGGCGACCCCGACGTCGACGCCGTGGTCCTCCTTTTCCAGCGGGACTACCACTGCGGCAACTGCCGGAACCAAGTGCAGGCGATCGCCGAGCGGTACGACGAGTTCGCGGCGCTGAACGCGACGGTCGCCTCGGTCCTCCCGGAACCCGTCGACCGCGCCCGCGAGTGGCAGGCGTCGTACGACCTCCCGTTCGCGCTGCTCGCGGACCCCGACACCGACGTGAGCGACGCGTACGACCAGCCGGTCCGGTTCGGGATCCTGGGATCGCTCCACGACCTCGTCGGGCGGATGCCGGTCGCGACGGTCCTCGACGTCCGGTCCGGCGAACCGGTCGTCGAATACACCTACGAGGGGCGGATGCCCGCCGACCGCCCTGCGACCGACGACCTGCTCGACGAGGTCCGCGCGCTGCGAGCCGACTGACGGATGGGCAACCCGGGTCGCCGCGCCGTGCTCGTCGCGCTGTGGCGCATGTCGCGTCCGGCGCAGCTCGCGCTCATCGCGCTCGTGTACGCCCTCGGCGTCGCGATGGCGCTGGGCCGGGGCGGGACCGCCGACCCCCGAGCGGTCGGCCTCGGCCTCGCCGCGCTCCTGCCGGTCGCCGCGAGCGTCCACTACGCGAACGAGTACGCGGACGTCGAAACCGACGCTCGCACCGAGAGGACGCCCTTCTCCGGCGGGAGCGGCGCCCTCGTCGAGAGCGGTCTCTCCTCGCGTCTCGCGCTGCGCGCCGCGGTCGCCGCCGGACTGTTCGGCCTCGCGGTGCTCGGATCGGCGGTGACCCCGACCGCCGACCGCGCGCTGTCGGGGGTCCCCGCGGCGCTCCTGCTCGGGGTCCTCGTCGTCGGGTGGCAGTACTCGGTCGGCCCGCTGCGGCTCGCTTGGAACGGGCTCGGCGAGGTCACGAACGCGGCGCTCGGCGGGGTCGCGCTGCCGCTGTACGGGGTCGCGGTCGTCACCGGCGACGTCGCGCCCGGCGCCGCGCTGGCGACGGTCCCGTTCGCGCTCGTCGTGTTCGTGAACCTGTTGGAGACGCAGTGGCCCGACCGTCGGGCGGACGCCGCGGTCGGGAAGCGCACCCTCGCGACGCGCTGGTCGGCGGGGCGGCTCCGGGCCGCCTACGCCGCCGGGAGCCTCGCCGCGGCCGGGAGCGCGGTCGTCCTCGCGGGGCGAGTCCTGCCGCCGCCCGTCGCCGTCGGGACTCTCGCGCCGATGGTCGGGCTCGCTCCCGGCACGCACCGGTTCACGCGTCGGGAGGAACCGCTCCCCGCCGTGGCGACGATGGTGGCCGTCGCCGTCGGGACGACGCTGGGCTGGGCGGTCGTCGCCGGCCTCCGCTGATCGATCCCCCGTCGGCGACGGCCCTCGCTGCGGTCGGTTTGGGTCGTCGTTTCGAAATTTTTATTCCTCGGTTGGCGCAGGGTCTAAGCGGTCATGTCAACCAACCAGCCCTCCACGGCCCTCACGTCGCGGCAGCAGCTCGCCGTCGTCGTGGTGGCCGCGGCGGTGGTCGGCGCCGTGCTCGCGCCCAGCGTGTACGCGGCGACCAACGACCCAGAAGACACCGTCGCCGTCGTCGAGATCGAAGGGCCCGTTAACACGGCCCTCGCGGACGACGTCGAGAGCGAACTCGCCGACATCCGCGCCAACGACTCCGTCGGCGCGGTGGTGCTCAAGCTCGACACGCCGGGCGGCGCCCCCGTCGCCTCCGAGCGGATGTACAAGGCGGTCCAGCGGACGAGCGAACAGATGACCGTCATCGCGAGCGTGCAGTCGATCAGCGCCTCCGGCGGCTACTACGCCATGGCGCCCGCGGACGAGATCTACGTCCTCCCGACGTCGACCGTCGGCAGCATCGGTCTGAACGCCCCCGCGCCGCGGACGACCGCGCCGGTCCAGGGGCCGAGCGGTCCCGACAAGGCCGGCGGCAACGCGATCCAGACGTGGGCCGAGCAGGAGACGCTCGCCGACACGTTCGTCGACGCGATGATGGCCGAGCGCGGCGACGAGTTCCAGATGCCGCGCGAGGAGGTCGCGCAGGCGGACGTGTACCTCGGCACCGAGGCGGTCGACAACGGCTTCGCCGACGAGATCGGCTCGCTCAACGAGGCGATCCACGCCGCCGCGACCGCGGAGAACATGGGCGAGTACCGGGTCGACACCCGCGAGACCGGGCCCGACTTCGGCTTCCCGATCCTGCTCCGCACCGACACCCAAGTCGTCGCGGTGTACGCGAACGACCCGGGCTACGGTGAGGTCGAACCGATGGGCCTCTCGTACGTCCACCGCCCGGCCGTCCCGCACGTCGACACGGTCGAGCGCTTCTCCGAGAGCGACCTCGCCGTCGACCGCGGCGGCTCGGCGACCCGCGCGGGCGGGACGAGCAACGAGACGGCGCGGCTAACCGGAGGTGTCGGCGCGTGAGCGACGCCACCAAGCTGGCGGTCGCCTTCGCTGTGACGCTCGCGGCGATCACCGGTGGCGCGGCGCTCGCGGGCTACGTCACCGCCGACGGCGTCGCTCCGTCGCCCGAGATACAGAACGAGCACTACCTCGAAGACGACCTGGTCGCGAACGACACGCCGGGGCAGGCGAACGTCGAGATGGAGTCCACGGCGCGGTCGCAGACGGTGCTCGTCGACCCCGGCGTCGAGCCGCGGGGCTCCGTGCCCGCGACCCCGTTCGCGCTGCTCGGCTTCGGCGGCCCGGACGTCGCCGACCGCGACGTTCGGCCGCTGGCGAACGCGCTCATCGAGAACGGCCACGAGGTCGACGTCTACGTGCCGGATCCGGAGCAGCAGCGGCGCGCCGCCGGTCCGGCCGGCACGCGGGGACCGACCCAGCTCGGCGAGCGGCTCGCCGAGGCCGACGCGTTCGTGACGTTCCGGACCGACTACGACGAGGCGGAGCTCGACGAGATCGAGTCGTTCGTCGAGTCGGGCGGCCACGTGATCCTGGCGACCGAGCCCGACGCGGCGTTCGACCAGCCCGGCGCGGTCGGACTCGACGCGACGCTCGGCGTCACGACCGAGCCCGGCTACGTGTACAACATGGCGGAGAACGACCTGAACTACCAGCGCGTCTACGCGGAACCGACCGGCGACGCCGACGCCGCGCTGACCGAGGGCGTCGACCGCGCCGTCCTGCCGTCCGCGACGCCGGTCGGAACGACGGTCGCCGGCAGCGCCGTGCTCCGCCCGAACGAGGGGAGCGAGCTGTCGACGACCCGCGCGGCCACCGAGGCGCCGCTGCTCGTCCGGACCGACGGCGTGGTCGCGGTGGGCGACAGCGACTTCCTCGCGCCCGAGAACGCCCGGCGCGCCGACACCGACGCGCTGATCGGGAACCTGGCGGACTTCCTCGTGTCGAACGATCGGACGCCGCCCGGTCCGGGCGGCCAGCAGGCACCGACCGGCCCGAGCGGGCCCACTGGACCGACCGGCCCGACCGGCCCCGACCAGCCGCCCGCGGAGCCGCCGGAGAACGGGACGGCCGGCTGAGCCGCGTCCCTCCCGGTCCCGTTCGCCGCTCCAACTTTTCTCAGTCCCAGTTCCGACGGACCGGCGTCTCGCTCGCGTCGACGGTCTCCAGCAGCCACGCCGCGGCGTCCTCGAGCGCGGCGTCGTCGGTCGCGGTCACCTTCAGGCGGTTGTGGTCGGCCTCGCGGTCGGGGTAACAGCCGACGGCGACGTCGAACCGCTCCATCGCCTCCTGCAGGGCGGGCACGATGTTCGATTCCGGTTCGACCGTGTAGAGGAACCGCGACCGACGGTCGCCGGAGAACTCGTCCGCGACGGTCTCGAACGTCGCCTTCAGCTCGTCCGGGATGCCGGGGAACACGTAGACGCCCTCGATCACGCAGCCGGGGGCGAGTCCCGCCTCGGTCACGAGCGGGCGGCTCTCCTCGGGGACCGCCGCCTCCGCCGCCACGTCGATGTCGAACTCGCGGTCGGGGACGCGCTCGCGGATCGCGGCCAGCCGGCGCTCGACCGACTCCAGCGTGAGGTCGGTGACGGCCATCTCGCGGTCGAACGCGTCCGCGACCGCCTCCATCGTCACGTCGTCCGGGGTGCTGCCGATCCCGCCGGTGACGATCACCGCGTCGAACGCCGCGGCGTACTCGCGCACGTGCTCCGCGATCTCCGCCCGGTCGTCAGGGACGGAGAGGACCCGCGCGACCGCGACCCCGCGGTCGCTCAGCTCCCCGGCGAGCCAGTTCGCGTTGGTGTTCACCGTGTCGCCCGAGAGCAGTTCGTCGCCCACCGTGATCAGCGCGACTTCCATCGGCCCCCGCTTGGGACGGGCGACGGATGTACGTTTCCCGCGGCGGACCGGCCGACCGCCCTCGCCGACCCGAAACATCATGAGGACCCCGCGGCTCTGTCACGAGGTGACGAACGACACGACGCGCCGGGCCGTCCTCGCCGCGGCGCTCGCGGCCGGCACCGCCGGGCTGGCGCGCTCCGAGGCCGCCGCCCTCCTCGACTCCTTCGCCCCGCTCTCCGGCGACGCGTGGGACGCGGCGGACCGCTCGCTCCCGGAGACCGTCGAGAGCCCGCACGGCGACGCGAGCGTCCGCGTCGACGACAGCGGGGTCCCGCACGTCGAGGCCGACGACGAGGCCGCGGCGTACTTCGCGGTCGGCTACCTGCAGGCGTTCCACCGCCTGTTCTCGATGGACCTCCAGCGCCGCGTCATGCGCGGGCGGCTCTCCGAGGTCGTCGGCGAGGCGACCGTCGAGAGCGACGAGTTCAACGTCGCGATGGGGTTCGCCGCGGCCGCCGAGGCGACGTGGGACCTCGTGAGCGAGACGGAGACCGGCCCCCTCGTCGAGGCGTACGCGGCGGGCGTCAACGCGGCGACGGAGGCCGAGACGCTCCCGATCGAGTTCGAGCTGCTCGGCTACGAGCCCGAACCGTGGACCCCGGTCGACTCCATGCTGATGGAAAAGCAGATCTCGTGGACGCTCACCGGGAGCTTCGCCGGGCTCCGGCGGGCGCTGGTCGCGGACCGGCTCGGGGCGGAGCGGGCCGCGGCGCTGTTCCCGCGGCGGCTGGACCACGACGCGCCGATCCTCGACGGCGACGAGGAGCGGCTCGGCGGGGCCGAGCGGCGCGTCGACGCCGGAGACTGGCGGGCGCGTTCCGGGAACGGGCGGGCGCGTTCCGGGGACGCCGCCGCCGTCGCGACGGACGCCGGCCCGATCGCGCCCGAGCTCACCGACTGGCTCTCCGGGTTCGAGTCGCCGACCGGCGTCGGGTCGAACAGCTGGGTCGTCGCCGGCGAGCACACCGCGAGCGGGACGCCGACCGTGGCGTACGACCCGCACCTCTCGCTGATGGCGCCGCCGCTCTGGTACGAGCAGCGCGTCGAGACGCCCGAGCGCTCGGTCCGTGGCGCGACGTTCCCCGGCGTCCCCTTCGTCATCGCCGGCGCGAGCGACCGCGCGACGTGGTCGTTCACCAACGTCGGCGCCGACGTGCTCGACTGCTACCGCTACGAGGTCGACGACGCCGGCGAGCGCTACCGCTACGAGGGGGAGTGGCGCGAGTTCGAGACCGAGTCGCGCGAGATCCCCGTCTCCGGCGGCGAGGACCGCACCCTGGAGACGAGGCGCACCGTCCACGGTCCCTTCGTCGAGCGCGAGGGCCGGCACGTCGGCGTGGCGTGGACCGGGCACGCCGCGACGCGCACGACGCTCGCCATCGACGAGCTGGGTCGCGCCGACGGGTTCGAGGAGGCGCTGGCGGCGACTCGGAAGTTCGACCTCCCGACGCAGAACCTCGTGTACGCCGACGCCGACGGGCGGACGATGTACTACGCGACGGGGCAGCTCCCGATCCGGCGGGTCGACGGCGAGGCCGTCGCCGGCGACCGCGTCTTCGACGGCTCGGCCGGCGAGGGCGAGTGGGCGGGGTTCGAGCCGTTCGGTCGCTCGACGTGGGAGGGGTTCGTCCCCTTCGAAGAGAAGCCGCACGCGATCGACCCGAAGGTCCTCTCGACGGCCAACCAGCGCGTGATCGACGACCCGACCCACTACGTGGGCGTCGACTACGCGGCCCCCTACCGCGGCGCGCGTATCGCCGAGCGCCTCGACGCGGGGGTCGCGGGGGACGATCCGGTCGACCCCGCCTTCCACCGCGAACTCCAGCGCGACGTGCGCGACGGGCGGGCCGACCGGCTCGTGCCGGACCTCGCGGCGGCGGTGGCGGAGCGCGACGCCGCCGACGGCTCGGACCGCCTCGCCGCGGCCGCCGCGACGCTCGCCGACTGGGACCGACGGATGGCGGCCGACTCCCGCGGCGCGCTCCTGTTCGACCGGTGGCTCGACCGGTTCCGGGACCTCGTCTTCGCCCCCGCCTTCGACGACGCCGACCTTGGCGAGGCGTACTACCCGAACGACTGGGTGCTCGCGCGGCTCCCGGCCGACGACCCGCTGTTCGCCGACCGCTCGCGCGAGGCGACGATGGTCGCGGCGCTCTCGGCGGCGCTCGACGAGATCGACGAGGCGGGGTGGGAGACGTACGGCGACCGGAACACGACGGCGGCGATCGCGCACCCGCTCGGCGGCGAGGCGCCGTTCCTGAACTACCCGACGCTCCCCGCCGACGGCTCGCCGGCGACCGTGATGAACTACCGCGTCGACGACGCGGTCGGGTCGAGCTGGCGGATGGTGGTTCGCCCCGGCGAGGGCGCCACGGCGGTGCTCCCCGGCGGCAACTCGGGCGACTACTTCTCCGAGCACTACGGCGACCAACTCCGCGACTGGCTGGCCAACGACCAGAAGCCGATGTCGCTCGACCCCGACAGCGAGGCGGGCGAGACGGTCTCGTTCAGAGGTGAGTCGTCGTGAGCGACCGCCTCGGCGAGTCGGCCGGGTCGCCGTCGCCGCTCGCCCGGATTCGGGGCGACCCTCGGCTCCGCCTCGTCGCCTTCGCGGGCGCGGTCGCCCTCGGCCTCGCGCTGGCGTCGGTCCACTGGATCGGGCTCGTCGCGGCCGGCGTCGCCGCATCGCTCGTCGCGCCCACGTTCCGACGGGGCGTCGCGTACGCGCTCGGGGCCGGCCTGCTGGCGCTCGGCGCGTTCGCCGTCTCGCTCGGGCCGGCGGCCGGGGCACTGCCCGAGATGCGGCCCGTGATCTACGTCGCGGCCGCAGCCGCGCTCGGCCTGCCCCTGCTCGGGTCGCTGGCGAGAGGAATTACTTAAAAAGCCGGCGCCTCGGGAGCGCTATTGAGCGCTCGGGAGCGCTCTACGGCGCCGGATACCCCTCATATAAGCGTTTACGAGGACGACTCGCGAGGCGTGCGGTATGACAGCGACTGACGATGCTGTGGACGGGTCCCGCGCCGCCCTGGAGGACGCGCGGGAAGCGCTCCGGATCGAGCGGCGCCGCGTGATCGACGAGCGCGAGGCGTTTCGGACGTTCCGCGGCCGGGTCGAATCGGTCTCGACGGAGGCGACCTCACCCGACGGATCGTCAGCGGCGGCGGGGTTTCGGGGGGTCGCGGGCCCCGCGAGCGGCTCCGGCGCCGCGGCCGACGCGGGCGCCGGCGGTCCGGCGGGACCGCCCGGATCCGGTCTCGCGGCCGTCAGGGACGCGTACGCCGAGACGGTGATGTCGGTCCCGCACTACGAGGAGGAGTACGACGACACATACGAGCGGAGCGTCGCCGCGGAGTTCGGTCCCGAACTGGCGTACGCGCTCACGCGGAGCGCGGGGTACCACCCCGAGTACGAGCCGGCCCTGATCGACGCGGTCGAATCCGCGATCGAGGAGCGCGACCGCCTCGTGGAGCGGCTCGAGGTCGAGGCCGACTCGCTCGACCGAGCGGGGTCGCGGCTCGCGGCGGTCCGTCGGGAGATCGCGTCGCTCGACGCGGCCGTCCCGGACGGCGGGTTCGGCGCGCTCGACGCGTGTCGCGCTCGCGCCGGCGTCCTCGTCGAGGACTGCGACCGGATCGCGGCGCGCCGCCAGCGCGTGATCGCGGAGCACGGGCGCGACCTCCGGCTCGGCGACGACGTCGCCGACCTCCCGACGTACCTCTACCAGTCGACGGACGCGACGTATCCCGTCCTCTCGGCGGTCGGATCGATCGGCGACCGTCTCGACGACCTCACGCGACGGATCGAGCGGGCGATGACGCGCGCCCGGTGACCGAGCGAAATTAAAAGAGCGAGCGCGCCGGGATCGCGGACGCGGCACACCGCCGAGCCGGGCAGGACCTCCGTCTCGCCTTTCTCTCCAACGGGATCCCGATTCCCGCCGCGCTCGTCGGATTGTTCAAACCGTTAACGACGATGGTGGCGGTCGATCTCTGTGGGGGGCTCCTCGGACTGAACTCCTCGCGCGGGCGCCTCGGCGGCGCGGCCGCGTCCGACTGCGCGGAGCTACCGCGCCGAGTCGGCTGGGACGGTCATCACCGGCATCGTCGCACCGCGGACGACGCGTTCGGCGACGCTGCCGACGACTCGCCGCGCGACACCGCTCCGGCCGTGAGTCCCCAACACGACGAGGTCGACGTCGTGGTCGCGAGCGTGGCCGAGTATGGCGACGTCGACGCTCCCCTCGAGGATCTCTGTGTCGATGGTCGCGTCGTAGTCGGACGCGAGGCGCTCGAATGAGGCCAGCGCCTCCTCGCCGGCGCTCTGCCCGAGGTCGCGAAGGCTGTTCTGCACGTCGCGCTTCGAGACCGCGAGCCAGCTCGTTTCGGTGTCGACGACGTACAGCGCGTGGACGGTCGCCCCGTACGTCTCGGCGAGGCCGAGGGCCTGCCGAGCGGCGGCCATCGAGTGGTCGCTCCCGTCGACGGGAACGAGGATGTCGTCGTACACCTCAGAGCACCCCGAAGCCGAACTGGGCGTACGGCCAGAAGTAGTAGACGAGCACGCCGGTGATCACGCCCGGAATCGTCGTGTATATCGTCGCGACGATGGCGGCCTTCATGTCGATGGCCATCAGCGGGAACAGCGCGTCGCCGTCCTGGCTGATGGCGTTCGCGACGAGCGCCGAGAACGGGATGGCCTCTTCGACGGCGTAGAGCTGAGCGAACACGATGTGCGCCGCACAGCCGGGTATCAGGCCGAGCAGGGCGCCCGCCATCGGCGCCGCCGCACCGGCCGCCGCCGCGAGGCCCTGGATGTCAACCCCGGTGATCAGGAGGCCGTATTCGTAGAGGAGGTAGCCGGCGATGACCCAGACGGTGACCATCGCGGTCTCCATCGCGGCGTGTTGGAAGGTGTTGTACAGGCTGCCGAACGTGTCCCGAACGCGACCGGCCTCGCTCTGGCCGATGTAGTGGCGGCCGACGAAGTAGAGGTAGAACGACAGCGTCGTGCCGATCAGTCCGCTGAGCGTGAACAGCCCGTCGTACGTCGCGGTGACGGCCCACGCCGGCTCCGCCGCTCCGCGCGCGAGGTACAGGACGCCAGCGACGAGCGCGCCGGCGAGGACGACCCACCAGAGCACGTGTACGGCGTGGCTGACGCGCTCGAGGAGCCGGGACTCCGGCAGGTAGCTCGGGAGGGCGCTCCCGTGGTCGCGGCTGTGGCCGTGTTCGTGGTCCCCCTCGTGACCGTCCGGCTGCTCGTAGTCGGGGAGGCTCGGCCCGCCGGCGGCGACGTTCTCGGTGGCGAACCCGCCGTCGGTCAGCGGGCGACCCATCTGCTCGACCGCGGCGTCGACCTTGCCGACGCCGAGGCCACCGAAGTCGATCGCGTAGCCGAACAGGATCGCCGAGACGAACGCCAGCCCGTAGGCGTACAGCGCCGCTTCGGGAGCCAGCGCGAGGATGACGAACGCGGAGTCGCCCGCGGTCGCCGCCAGCGCGGCGACGACGGTTCCGAAGCTGACCGTCCCGCGGATGTACAGCGGCATCGCGATGATGGCGCCGCCGCAGCCGGGGGTCACGCCGAGCAGCGCACCTGCGAGCGGCTGGGCGCGCTCGTTCTCCTCCAGCCACGAGGTGATCCGGCCGTCGAACCGATACTGGACGAGACTGAAGAGGAGAATGGTCGCACCGACGAACCCCGAGACCTGGACGAAGCCCTCGCGCCAAGCGCCGATGAAGATGTTGAGAACCTCTCGAAGCGGTGAGCCGACCAGCTCCGCAGACAGCTGGAGCAGCATCATCGGCCCGCCCTCTGCGTCGTTGCTCCCGCTCCGAGACGCGTACTCACGCGAACGCGAAGCGACCGGAGCCGACGCGGAGCGTCGACTCGGGAAGATATCGTGTCTTCTGAACGCGTCATGAGTCGTTGATCGACTATCTGTGAAGAGTTGAATAATAAAAAACTGGCGGACTAATAAGAAAATTAGTCTCATCTAATTCTGTCTCCGGTGCTGTCGTACACGCGGCCGGTTGGTCGACCGAAAACGAACCGGAGGAAACCGTGAGACCGCCGCTCGCGCGTCTCACGAGCCGTCGCCGGCGACGGCCTCTTTTGTTCGCGGCACGGAGTTCTGCTCCCGTGACGACCGTCCTCTCCGACCGCGAACGGCTGAAGCGCGACGACCGATCCGACGAGACGTTTTACCAGGAGCCGCGGTTCGTCACCCACGCCGACGACGCGTTCCTCGACCGGCTGACGGCGCTGTACGGCGAACTGTTCGAGCCGGGCGACCGCGTCCTCGACGCGATGAGCAGCTGGGTGTCGCACCTCCCGCCGACCGAGTTCGACCGGGTCGTCGGCCACGGCCTCAACGAGGCCGAGCTCGCCGCGAACGACCGGCTCGACGGATTCGTCGTCCGAGACCTCAACGCCGACCCGACGCTCCCGTTCGACGACGGCGCCTTCGACGCCGTCTGCTGTGCCCTGTCCGTCCAGTACCTCCAGTACCCGGGCGACGTGTTCGCGGAGTTCGCGCGCGTCCTCGCACCCGGCGGCGTCCTCGTCGTGAGCTTCTCGAACCGGATGTTCCCGACGAAGGCCGTCCGGGCGTGGCGGGCCGCCTCGATGGACGAGCGCGCCGACCTCGTCGAGCGTTACTTAAAAGCGGGCGGCCTCGCGGTGGAGAATCGGATCGCGGAGAGCCCGGGGACCGACCCCTTCTACGCGGTCGTCGGACGGAAGCCGCCGGGCGGCGACTGATTCGGCCGACTGCGCCCCGGCGTCAGTCCGCCGGCGTCGCCGCCTCGGACTCCAGTCCGGAGCCGCTCGGCGGGCGGAGGAGGAGCGCCGCCAGTCCGGCGGCGACCGCCAGGCCGCCGCCGAGCGCGAACGTGGGGACCCAGCCGAACGCGGCGACGAGGTAGCCGGTGACGGTCCCGGCGAAGACGCCGCCGCCGACCTTCGCGGTGTAGAGGACGGCGTAGTTCCCCGAGGAGTTCCGGGCGCCGTAGTAGTCGGCGATGACCGACGGGAAGTAGACGAACAGCGGCGAGGAGAAGAACATCGCCGCCATCACCAGCGCGACGAAGGCGATGCCGGCCTCGGCGCGCCCGGCGGCGATCAGCGCGAGCCGGAACACCCCGGCGAGCACGAAGGAGACGGCCATCACCTTCTTCCGGTCGAAGCGGTCCGAGGCCTCACCGAGGATCATCCGCGAGACGCCGGCGGCGACGGGCAGCAGGGTCGCCGCCGCGGTCGCGACGACCGCCGCCAGCCCGAACTGCTCGGCGAACCGCACGACGTTGGCGATGACGATCAGGTCCGCGCCGGCCATCGCGACGAACATCGCGTACAGCAGCCAGAACTGCCACGTCGACAGCATCTCTCTGGTCGTGTACGCGCGACCGCGGAGCGAGGCCGCGAGTCCGTCGCCGTTCCCGTCCTCGTCGTCGTCCAGTCCGAGCCAGTCGTCCGGCGGGTCCCGCAGGAGGTACGCGCCGACGAGGGTGACGACGAGGATGGCGAGCCCGACGTTCCGGAGCACGTCGCCGTACGCCGCGACGGTGGCGTTCGCGCGCACGTACGGCACCACGAGGGCGCTCCCCCCCGCGAACGCCATCGTGCCGATACCGGTCGTGAGTCCCGTGCGGTCCGGGAACCACTTGACGGCGGTGTTCACCGCGACCGTGTACACGATCCCCACGCCGACCGCGCCGAGCGAGTAGAGCAGGTACAGCTGCCAGACGGCCGTCGCGTACGCCAGCCCGATGTACCCGCCCCCGGCCAGCAGCGCCGCGAGGAAGGTGAGCGCGCCCGGCCCGCGGCTGTCCCGCCACTTTCCGGCGGGGAACTGCGAGAGCGACTGGAAGACGACGTAAAAGGAGAACACCGCGCCGAGCGCCGGCAACGCGATGTCGAGGCCCTGGGCGAGCGGCTGCTCGATCGACGACCAGACGTACTGGTACGGGCTCACGGCGGCCATCATCCCCGCGGCGGCGACGATCTGCCACCAGCGGGAGAACCCGAGGATCGACGACGCCCGGCCGGCGTAGTCGACCTCGCCCGTCGCCTCGTCGACAGCGGGGTCGTCGCCGACGGGATCGGCCGGGGCGTCCGCGTCGTCGAC